>JAICJK010000028.1 GCA_025928415.1 Solirubrobacteraceae bacterium
GCGCCAGCCGCTCGACGAGCTCGTCGGCGACCGCGTCCGCGACCACCAGCCGCGCGCCGGCGGTGCAGACCTCGCCCTGGTTGCGGAACGTGGCGTTCATCGCCCCGGCCAGCGCCGCGTCGAGATCGGCGTCGTCGAGGACGATGTTGGCCGACTTGCCGCCGAGCTCCAGCGTCAGGCGCTTCATCGAGTCCGCTGCCGCCCGCTGGATCTCGCGGCCGACCGCGGTCGAGCCGGTGAACGAGATCTTGTCGACCCCCGGATGCCCGACCAGGGCGCGCCCTGTCGTGCCGTCGCCCGTGACCACGTGCCAGACCTCGGGCGGGAAACCCGCCTCCAGCGCCAGCTCGCGCAGGCGTAGCGCGCTCAGCGGGGCGTCCTCGGAGGGCTTGTGGACCACGGCGTTGCCGCAGGCGAGCGCCGGCGCGAGCTTCCAGGTCGCGATCACCAGCGGGAAGTTCCACGGGGTGATGACGCCCACGACCCCGAGCGGCTCGCGCAGCGTGTAGGTGAACACCCCCGGGTTGGCGGGGTTGGTGGTGCCGAGGATCTTCGACGGCCAGCCGGCGTAGTACAGCCAGGTCTGGGCGGTGAACTTGACGTCGCGGGCGCGCGCCTCGGCCAGCGGCTTGCCGACGTCGCGGCTCTCGAGCTCCGCGAGCTCGTCGGCATGCCCGTCGATCAGCCGGGCGAGCTCGATCAGCAGCCGCGTGCGCTGCGTGGGATCCATGCGCGCCCACGCGCGCTGGGCGTCGCGGGCCGCGTCCACGGCCGCGCCGACGTCGGCGGCCCCGTGGACGGGAAGCGTCCCGAGCACCTCGCCGGTCGCCGGATCGACGCTCTGGAAGGTCTGGGCGCTTGCGCTCACCTGGTCCACTATGCGAGACTCTGTCACATATGCTGGGATTTGGCAACCGCCGGCGGGGGCTGTTCCTGAAGCTCGCGTCCACCGAGATCGTCGATCTCACGGCGGCGGCGGGGCTGGACTTCGCGGTCGTCGACCTCGAACACTCCCAGCTCTCGGAGGCCGAGGCGCGGGCCCTGATCCGCCACGCCGCGGCGATCGGGTTCCCGGCTCTGGCAAGGATCCCAGACGTCGACCGCGGCGCGGTCAACCGGCTGCTCGAGGCGGGCGCGGCGGGCATCCAGCTCTCCACCGTCACCAGCGCCGCCCAGGTCCGCGACCTGCGCGCGGCGATGCGCTACGCCCCCGACGGCCGCCGCTCGGTGTCGCTCTCCCATCCGCAGGCCGCCTACGGCGCCATCGCGCTGGCCGACTACCTCGGCGCGCAGGCCGCGCGGCCGGCGCTCCTGGTCGCCCAGATCGAGACCGCGACGACGGAGGACCCGCTCGCGGACATCGCGGCCGCGGGGCCCGACGTCATGTTCCTCGGGATGACCGACCTGTCCGTCGACCTCGGGCTCGACGGCGCTCGCGCGCGTGCGCGCGTGGAGGAGGTGGCCGGCGCCGCGGCCGCGGCGGGCATCCCGCTCGGCGCCTTCGGCCTGGACGACGAGCGGGTCGTCTACGACCTCGTCTCCTCGGACCTGAGCCTGCTGCGCGCGGCGGTGGCCGATGCCGCCTGACCTGCGGATCGCGCTGGGCCCGATCGCGCTGCGCAACCCGCTGATCTGCGGGTCGGGCGAGCACGTGCGGACCCTGGAGGACCTCACCGCGGCGATCGACGCCGGCGCCGCGGCGGTCGTCGGCAAGTCCGCCAACGAGTCCGACGCGGGCCGCCGGCAGTCCGACGCCATCGCCTGGACGTTCCTCGAGGACGGTCGGCGGGAGGTCCCGACCGCGGCGGCGTCGCGGTCGGCCTCGATGCTCAACCGCTCGGGCCTCGTCCAGCAGCCGTGGGATGAGTGGCTGGCCACGCTCGCCGCGGCGGACGCCTACGCGAGCGAGCGCGGCGCCTGGGTGGCCGCCAGCCTGATCCCCGCCGACGAGCGCGAGCTGCCGCGCCTGGCCGCCGACGCCGAGCGGGCGGGGCTGCGCTGGGTCGAGCTCAACCTGTCCGCCCCGCACGCGGGCGAGGCCGCGCCCGGGGCCATCGAGCGGCCGGGCGACCCCGGCCGCGCCGGCCGGCTGACCGCGGCGGTGCGGGGCGCGGTCTCCGGCGCGCTGACCGTCAAGCTCGCCGCCGAGCACCACGACGTGGTGGCGCTGGCCGCCGCCGTGCGCGAGGCCGGCGCCGACGCCGTCGTGCTGGTCGGCCGCCACATGGGCTTCCTGCCCGACCTGGCCACCCGCCGCCCGGTGCTCGGGTCCTTCGGCGGCTACAGCGGCGCCTGGGCGCTGCCGCTCGCCCTGCGGTGGGTGGCCAAGACGCGCGCCGCGCTCGGCCCCGAGGTGCCGCTGGTCGGCACCAACGGCGCCCGCGACGGCGGCGACGTCGCGCGCTTCCTGCTGGCCGGCGCGAGCGCCGTGCAGGTCGCCAGCAGCGTGATCGTCGAGGGCTTCGGGGCGCTGACGCGGATGCTGGACGAGCTCTCGGCCTACCTGGGCGCGCAGGGCGCCGACGCGCGGGAGCTCGTCGGCGCGGCGGCCGACGCCGTGCTGAGCTACGAGGAGGCGGCAGTGAGGAGCAGAGGATGAGCGAGGCGGTGGGAGTCGGCGGGTCGGTGACGCTCGAGGAGCTCGAGCGCGACCCGTACCCGATCTACGCGCGGCTGCGCGACGAGGAGCCGGTGTCGTGGGTGGAGTCCGTGGGGCTGTGGCTGGTCACGCGCTGGGACGACGTGCAGACCGTCGACAAGGACTCGGCGGCGTTCACCGGCGAGACCGAGCCGTCGACGCTCAACCGCACGTTCGGCAAGAACCTGCTGGGCTCCGAGGGCGCCTACCACGACCGCGTCAAGGCGATCATCCACCCGTGGTTCCGCACCGGCGCGATCGGCCACTTCCCCGGCGAGGTCATCGGGCCGCTCGTGCGCGAGCTGATCGCCGGGTTCTCCGAGCGCGGCGAGGTCGACCTCGTCGCGCAGCTCGCCGAGCCGCTGTCGGTGCGCGTCCTGCGCCGGGCCACCGGGCTGGAGGAGGTCGACGACGACACGCTGCGGCGCTGGTTCGCCGGCCTGGCGGAGGGCGCGGCGAACTTCGAGGGCGACCCGGCCAAGCAGGAGCTCGCCGACGCCACCAGCCGGGACGTCGACGAGCGCACGGCGCCGATCCTCGACCGCCTGGCCCGGGAGCCCGACGACACCCTGCTGTCGAGCATGATCCACACGCGCGTCGACGGGGAGGGCCTGTCGCGCGCCGAGATCCAGGCCAACCTGAAGGTGATGATCGTCGGCGGGCTGCAGGCCGTCTCCGACGCCATCGCGATCACCGTCTGGGCGCTGCTGTCGCACCCCGAGCAGGCCGCGCTGGTCCGCGCCGACCCGGAGCTCGCCGCGCCGGCCGTCGAGGAGGCGCTGCGCTGGCACTCCCCGGTCGGGACGTCGACGCGCCAGACGACCGCCGAGACCGAGCTGGCGGGCGTCGCCCTGCCCGCGGGCGCGCTGATCGCGGCCGTGCTCGCGTCCGCCAACCGCGACCCGCGCCACTGGGACCGCCCCGACGCCTACGTCCTCGACCGCCCGCGGCGCCCGCACCTCGCCTTCGCCGCCGGCCCCCACGTGTGCGTCGGGAGCCTGCTCGCGCGCTTCGAGGCCCGCACGGCGCTGCAGGAGCTGCTGGGCGCGCTGGGAGGCCTGCGGCTCGACCCCGCGCGGCCGCCGGTCTTCACGGGCTGGGAGTTCCGCTCGCCGCAGCACCTGCACCTGCTCTTCGACCCCGCCTGATCGGAGGACCATGACCAGCAGCACCGATGAGCTGACCGCCGACTACCTGCAGCGCCTGGCCGCCGTGCAGCCCAGCGACCTGCCCGCGGACCTCGACCTGTTCTCCGAGGACACCGCGACCCGGGGCATCCGCCTCAACAAGGCGGCCTACTCGCTCAAGCACGCCGAGCAGCGCGAGCTGTTCGCCGCCGACGAGGAGCGCTGGATGGAGCAGTTCGGTTTGACCGGCGAGGAGCGGGACCTGCTGCGCCGCCGCGACTGGATCGGGCTGTGGCGCGGCGGGATGACGATCTACGTGATGGTGAAGCTCTCGGGCGTGACGGGCACGCCGCTGCCCGAGATCGGCAAGCAGATGAGGGAGGCGGGCTGATGGCCAGGGTGATCGGAGGGATCGGCGCGTCGCACGCGCCGTCCATGGAGCACGTGTACGACGCCGGCGACGACGTCCGCCGCAACGACGAGTGGGAGCCGCTGTTCGGGCCGTTCTCGGAGGTCTCGTCGTGGCTGGCCGAGCTGCGCCCCGACCGGCTGGTCGTCATCTACAACGACCACATGGACGAGTTCTTCCTGAACGCCTACCCGACGTTCGCGCTGGGGGTGGCCGACAGCTACCCGGTCGCCGACGAGGGCTTCGGCGCCCGGCCGTTCCCGCCGCTGCCGGGCGACGCCGCGCTCGGCTGGCACATCGCCCGGTCGCTGGTGGCCGACGAGTTCGACCCGACGATCTGCCAGGAGCTCGAGGTCGACCACGGCGTGCTGTCGCCGCTGCCGATGGTCGACTTCGCCGAGGGCGAGGGCGCGTGGCGGATCCCGATCGTCCCGCTCGCGGTCAACGTGATCCTGCACCCGCTGCCCACGCCGCGCCGCTGCTGGAAGCTCGGCCAGGCCGTCCGCCGCGCGATCCTGTCCTACCCCGAGGACCTCGGCGTGGTGGTCGTGGGCACCGGCGGGCTGTCGCACCAGCTCACCGGCCCGCGCTTCGGCGCGGTGACGCCGGAGTGGGACCAGGAGTTCATGCGCCTGCTGGCCGAGGACCCCGAGCGCCTGTGCGACTACACGCACGAGGACCTCATCAAGCTCGGCGGCACCGAGTCGGTCGAGGTCGTCAACTGGCTGGCGATGCGCGGCGCGCTGGGCCCCGAGGCGACCGCGAAGGTCACTGCGTACTACCCGCACAAGATCATGGGCTACGGCCTGCAGTCCTACGCGGTGGCGGCATGAGCGCCGACCGGGTGGCCGCGCTGCTGGAGGGCGCGGTGGACCTGCACGTCCACCCCGCGCCGTCGCCGCTGCCGCGGCGCATGGACGGCGCGGAGGCCGCGCGCCTGGCCGGCGAGTCGGGCTTCAGCGCGGTCGTCGTGAAGTCCCATCACCACTCGACCGTGATGGACGTGCTGGCCCTCGAGCAGGCCGGGGTCGATCACGGCTCGGCCGAGCTCTTCGGCGGGATCGCGCTCAACGGCCCCGTCGGCGGCATCAACCCGAAGGCGGTCGACCTCGCCCTGAAGATGGGCGGCAGGATCGTGTGGTTCCCGACCATCGGGTCGGCGCAGCACATCCGCCATCACGCCGAGCACCCGAACCTGAAGTTCCCCAAGCTCGCCGTCCACCTCGAGCCGGAGGAGCCGATCGAGGTCCTCGACGGCAACGGCGGCGTGACCGAGGACGTGTACGCGATCCTCGAGTCGATCAAGGCCCACGACGCGATCCTGGCCAGCGGCCACATGGCGCCTCACCAGATCACCGCCGTCTTCCAGGCGGCGCGCGAGGTGGGGGTGCAGCGGATGCTCGTCAACCACCCCAACTTCGTCATCGAGGCGTCCCACGAGGACGCCAGGCGCTGGGTGGAGCTCGGGGCCTACGTCGAGCACTCGCTGTGCATGTACGACGAGGAGTCCTCGTTCCACAACTGGGACCTCGACACGATGGTCGCCTGGATCGAGGCCGTCGGCCCCGAGCGGTCGACGCTCGGCTCCGATCTCGGCCAGATGAACAACCCGCTGCCCACCGACTCGTTCCGGAAGATCGTCGGGCGCCTGCTCGAGCGCGGCACGTCCGAGGACACCGTGCGCCGGATGGTGGCGACCAACCCGGCCGAGCTGCTGGGCGTCGCCTGAGCGCCGATGGCCGGGGCGACCGGAGGTGACCGGCCGGACGTCGCCCCGCAGGCACCACCGGCCTCGGCGCTGGAGCGCGAGGCCGAGGCGTGGGTGGCGGACTACGTCAACGTCCGCCACCTGCTGCGCACGCGCGACTGGCTGGTCGCGCTTGCGCCGGAGGCCGGGGAGGCGCTCCGCGTCGCGGCGCTCACCCACGACATCGAGCGCCGGGTCCCCGGCGGCCCGCGGCTGGACGCCCGCCGCGCGGGCGGGCAGGACGCGGCCTACCTGCACGAGCACGCGCGCCGCTCGGCGCGGATCGTCGACGCCTGGCTGGGCGAGCGGGGCGCGGGCCGGGAGCTCCGCGCGAGCGTCTTCGAGCTGATCCTGCGCCACGAGATCGGCGGCACGCCGGCCGCCGACCTGGTGCAGGCCGCCGACTCGCTGTCGTTCCTGGAGGTCAACGCGGGCCGCGCCCGCGCCTGGGTCGACGAGGGGCGCTGCGACCTCGCCGAGGCGCAGGCCAAGCTGGACTGGATGCGCGACCGCATCGCGGTCCCCGCCGCCGCCGCGGCCGCGGCCGGGCTGCACGCCGTGGCGCTCGTGGCGCTCGCGGCGTGAGCCCCGCCTCGTCCGGATCGCTAGCCCACCAGCGCCGGCTCGGCCACCGGCTCGCTGGCCGCCTCCGCCTCGGCGACCCGGCCGCGCGTGGCGAACCGGAGCACGATGCCGATCGCGATCCAGGCCAGCATGAAGTACGGCGCGTACTTGAACGGGGCGACCTGGTCGACGAACTCCGACCACTCGGCCAGCACGACCACGACGAGCGCCAGGGCCGGCGCGATCAGGAGGTCGATCACCGAGCCCCCGTGCCGGCGGGAGTGCAGCGCGCCGCCGATCGCCACGAGCGCGTAGACGGGCAGGATGCCCGTCGCCCCGGCCTGCAGCAGCCAGGAGAAGAAGGTCAGGCCGCCGTTGAGCCCGCTGCCCTGCCAGATCAGGCCGCCGACGAACACGGCGGCGACGAACACCGCCAGCGCGGCGATCGCCACGTACGGGCTCTTGTAGCGCGGCTGCGTGTTGCCGAAGGCCCGCGGCAGGTAGCCGTCGTGCCCCCAGGAGAACGCCACGCGGGTGGTGAAGTTCGCCGTCCCCAGCGCCGAGGCGACCGCCGAGATCGCGAGCAGCAGCAGGATGATCTTGCCGAAGGTGAGCGAGACGTACTGGGCCGAGAGCCCGACGACGGCGCCGCCCGAGTCGGTCGGCCACTGCTTGCCGACCGCGTCGAGGCCGTAGCCGGTCACGATCGAGAAGGTCACGAACAGGAAGAAGACGATCGCCAGCAGCACGGCGCCGACGACGGCCTTGGGCACCTGCCGGCGCGGCGTCTGGGCCTCCTCGGCGAGGAACACCGCGGTCTCGAACCCGGAGAACCCGGTCATCGCGATGCCCACCGCCAGCGCGATGTCGTGGAAGCTGTTGCCCTTGGGCCCGAACGAGCTCCACGCGAGCCCGTGGGCGCCGCCCTTGGCGAGGATCAGGATGCCGAACAGGGTCAGCATGCTCACGCCGATCGCGGTCAGCGTCAGCAGCACCCGGGCGGAGATCTGCACGCCGAAGTACGAGCAGCCGAGCACGAACACCGCGCCGCAGACCGCCCAGAAGATCCAGTTGGAGTGCAGGAACGTGGCGTCGGGCGTCACGAGGCCGAAGAAGTTCTGGAACAGGAACCCGGAGGCCACCAGCAGCGCCGGCACGAACACCACGCCGACCGCCAGGACCACCCACCCGGCGAGGAACCCGGCGTCCCGCCCGAGCCCGGCGCGCACGATCGCGTAGGTGCCGCCGGCGTGCGGGACGAAGCGCGCGAAGCGCCCGTAGATGAGCGCCAGGCCGAGCGCGCCGACGCCGGCGATCAGGAAGACGAACGGCGTGGCGCCGGCGACCTTGGCCGCCACGACGCTGGCGATGACGACCGCCGAGATCTCCGGGGCCGTCACCCCGAGGGACTGCGCCACCAGTCCGCCGAGGCCCACCGCATTGCGGCGCAGCCCACGCTCGGGCACTTCAACGCGCTCTTGCATCGAACCCCTCCTCCGGTATCCGCCCGGGCCCAGCGCGCGGGACGCTGACTCGGGATGTGAGATAACGTCCCACATGCAGATATAGCTGTCAAGATGGCGACCACCGTGCCCGGCGACCCACCAGAACCGCTGCTGTCCCTGGACGACCGCGAGCTGCGGCGGCTCGGCTATCGCGTCGTGGACCTGATCGCCGACCACTGGGCGGGGGTGGGCGAGCGGCCGCCGATCACGGTCGGCGAGCCCGCCGCGCTCGCCGGACGGCTGGCCGAGGAGCCGCCCGAGCACCCCACCCCCGTCGACGACGTGCTCGCCCTCCTGATCGCGGACGTCCTGCCCTACGTCCAGCACGGCGACCATCCGCGCTTCTACGCGCGCATCCCGGGGCCGAGCAACCCCGTCGGGGTGCTCGCGGACGCGCTGGCCTCGGGGCTGAACGTGTTCGTCGGGTCGTGGACCGGCGGCTCGGGGCCGGCCACGGTCGAGCTCGTCACGCTCGACTGGATGCGCCGGATCTGCGGGCTGCCGGAGGGCAGCGAGGGCGCCTTCGTCAGCGGCGGCTCGGTCGCGACGCTCAACGCGCTGGCCGCGGCGCGGGCCTCGCGCCTGGGCGGCCACGACCCCGAGGCCGTCGTGTACCTGTCCGACCAGGCGCACGCCGCGGTCGCGCGCGCGCTGCGGGTCCTCGGGTTCGCCGACGACCAGGTCCGCACGCTTCCCTCCGACGCCGACCTGCGCCTGCCGGCCGACGCCACGGCGCGGGCGGTCGCCGAGGACCGCGGCGCGGGCAGGCGCCCGTTCTGCGTCGTGGCCACCGCCGGGTCGACCAACACCGGCGCCGTCGACCCGCTCGAGGCGCTGGCGGACCTCTGCGCCGCCGAGGGGATGTGGCTGCACGCCGACGCCGCCTACGGCGGGCCGGCGGTCCTGTCGGAGACCGGCCGGCGCGCCCTGGCCGGCCTCGACCGCGTCGACTCGCTGGCGATCGACCCGCACAAGTGGCTGTTCCAGCCCTACGAGTGCGGGTGCCTGCTCGTCCGCCACCCGGGCGCGCTGGCCCAGGCCTTCGCGCTGCACCCCGAGTACCTGGCCGACGTGTCCGGCGGCCACGAGGAGGTCAACTTCTTCGACCGCGGCGTGCAGCTCACCCGCGGCTTCCGCGCGCTGAAGCTGTGGATGACGATCAAGGTCTTCGGGCTGGACGAGCTGCGCCGGGCCGTCGAGCACGGGCTCGCGCTGGCCGAGCACGCCGAGCGGACGCTGCGGGCGGCCGGCTGGGGCATCGTCACCCCGGCGCAGCTCGGGATCGTGAGCTTCGCGCGCGAGCCGCCGGGCGCGCCGGCCGCCGAGCTCGACCGCCTGCACCTGCGCACCGTCGCCGAGATGCAGCGCGAGGGCACGGCGGCAATCAGCTCGACGGTGCTGCGCGGCCGCACCGTGTTGCGCATGTGCACGATCAACCCCCGCGGCAGCACCGCGGACGTCGAGCGCACGATCGCGGCGCTCGACCGCGCGTGGGCGGCGGCGCAGGCGGGGTGAGCGCGGCCGGCGGCCCGGCGGCGCGGCGGCGTGTCACGATCCGCGGGAGCGTCGCCGGCAGCCCGGCGCCGCGTCCCGCCGCCCAGCGATCGGAGTCCCGCGCATGACCAGCAAGGCCGCCTTCAACGCCGAGGAGTGGGCGGTGATCGCCAACGCGCCGTTCCTCACCGCGATGCTCGTGATCGCCGCCGACCGCGGCGGGACCGTGCGCGAGACGCTGGCCATCTCGCGCGCGTACGCCGCGGCGCGCGAGCAGGAGAGCGGCGAGCTGCTGCGGGCGGTGCTGACCACGCCCGCCTCGATCGACCCGAAGACCGCGCCGAAGACGCCGGATGAGCTGCGGACCGAGGCGCCCGCGACCCTGCGCCGGGCGGTCGGGATCCTGGAGCGCGTGGCGACCGACGACGAGGTGGTGGCCTACAAGCGGTTCGTGTTCTCGGTCGCCGACGGCGTCGCCCGCGCGCACCGGGAGGGCGGCTTCCTCGGCCTCGGCGGCACGGAGGTCAGCGAGTACGAGCAGGCGGCGCTGGACGAGATCGGCGCGATCTTCGACGCGCCCCAGAGCGGCTGAGCCGAGCGCGCCCCGCCCGCCCGGGATCGGTCGCGGCGGGCCGGCGCCTCGCCGCTGCCCGCGGCGTGACCGCGGGCAGCGCGGGGCCCACCCTCAGTGCTTCTTGGCCGCCTTCTTGTGGGCCGCCTTCTTCTTGCTCGTCGCCTTCTTCTTGTCCCAGCCGCGCGGCGGCACCTTGTGGATCACGCGCTCGCAGCCGTGCAGCACGTCGGAGCGATCCGCGTAGACGGTGTCGCGGCCCGAGCCGCAGTTCACCACGTCCCTGCTGTGGTGGCGGACGTCGATGACGTCCGCGCCCGAGCCGGCGGAGATCACGTTGCGGCCCGAGCCGCCGTCGATGCGGTCGTTCCCGGCGCCGCCGTAGAGGCGATCGCGGCCGCTGCCGCCGTACAGGCGGTCGTTGCCGCTGCCGCCGGACAGGCGGTCGTTGCCCGCGCCGCCGTTGAGGTAGTCGTTGCCGACGCTCCCGTACAGCTTGTCGCCGGCGTTGTTGCCGTAGAGCTGGTCGTTGCCGCGCTGGCCGTAGAGCCGGTCGTTCGACCCGCCGCCGGACAGCAGGTCGGCGCCGTCGCCGCCGAGCAGGTCGTCCCGCCCGGGGCCGCCGTAGAGGCAGTCGTCGCCGAGGCCGCCGGCCAGGTAGTCGTTGCCGGCCAGGCCGAACTCGCGGTCGCCGGCCTTGCTGCCGTCGATCCGGTCGTTGCGGGGCGTGCCGATGAACGTCACCTTGCAGGCGCCGGGCTTGATCGTCGCGCCGGGCGCGGCCGAGTTCACCGAGATCGGCGCCGGCGTCCCGAGGGGGGACGGCGCGATCGGCGCGATGGCCGGCGGGGCGGGGACGTTCCCGCCGCCGGACGGCGGCGCCGGCGGCGCCGGCGGGACCGGCGCGGCCGGGGCGCCGGTGCCGGTGACGTGCTCGCAGCCGGCCGCGTCGAAGCGGTCGAGGCGGTCGATCACCACGGTGTCGTCGCCGGCGCCGCAGGACGTCACGGTGTCGCGCTCGGCCAGGCCGAGGCCGCCGTCGACGTCGATGACGTCGTCGCCGCCGCCCCCGGTGATCGTGTCCTCGCCGGCGTCGCCGAAGACGTGGTCGGCTCCCTCGCCGCCGGCGATCGTGTCGTTGCCAGCGTCGCCGTGCAGCAGCGCGGCGAGCGCGGTGGCGTTGACGATGTGGTCGTCGCCGGTCCCCCCGATGACCCGCAGGTTGGTGATGCCCGCCGCCGGGCATGCCGCCTGGTGGACGACCCCGTCGGCCTCCGGCGCGGCCGCCACGCACTTGTTGCCCGAGCCGACGGTCACGCCCGACGGGCCGGCGTCGCGCACGACCAGGGCCCCGCCCTTCAGCGAGATCGTCACGTCGATCGCCTGGCTCGCGGGCGTCGCCTGGTAGTTGAGGCGCGCGACCGACGAGCTGACGGACACGGTGCCGGCCAGCGCGGGCGGGGCGGCGACCGAGGCGGCGAGCAGCGCCGCTCCGGCGGCGGTCAACAGGGTGCTTCTGCGGGGCATCTGTTCCTTCCTGGACCCGTCGAGGGGCTCGACCGGGTCACACGACGAGGGGGGTCGGCGGTTCGGAACTCGCGAACCGGCTCGGCGTTGCGCTCGGGGCGGCAAGACCTCGCCCTAGGTCCAGGCGACCTCGCCGGAGGTCCAGCACGCCGGGCGGCGGTCGTCGCGTCAGGCCGGCCAGGCCTCGCCCTCGATGAGCTCGACGGAGTTCCCGGCCGGGTCGCGGACGTAGAGCGAGCGCCCGCCCTGGCCCCAGGTGATCTCCCGTTCGACCTCGATGCCGGCGGCCTGCAGGCGCACGGCGAACGCCGCCAGCCCGCCGGCGCCGACCGAGAACGCGATGTGCCCGGCCCCGCGCGCGCCGTGCGCAGGGACGTAGCGGCCGGGCTCCGAGGCGCGCTCGGGGTCGAAGATCAGCAGGACGCCGCCGTCGTCCAGCCGGAAGACGGCGCCCAGCCCCTCGGAGGCCTCCAGCGCGCGCAGGCCGAGCGGCCCCGCGTAGAACCGGGCGGTCGCCTCCACGTCGCGGGCGTACAGGACCGTCTCGTACACGCCCAGCACGGCGGCCTCGGGATGCGTCATCGCCCGGCAACGCTATCCCTCCCGGTAGCGTCCGGCCATGTCCTCCGAGTGGCCGGCGCTGAGCTACGAGGCGTGGCGGGAGACCTGCGACACGCTGCACGCCCACAC
>JAICJK010000550.1 GCA_025928415.1 Solirubrobacteraceae bacterium
GACGGCGGCGAGCGCGACCACGAGGGCCAGGATGCGCCCGGCGGGCGGCCCGCGCCGGCCGCGACGGCGCCGCGGCCCGCCCGCGGGGCGCAGGAAGACCGAGCCCGGCCTGGCGCCCGGGGAGAACGACGGACCGGACCGGCGACGGCGGCGGCGGGGCACCCCGGGTTCCTACCCGCTCGGGCGGCGGCACGCGCCGGTCGTCCCACGGGACGGGCCGACACTAGGATCCGAGGCGTGGATCGCGCCGGGGCCGCCAGCTTCACCGAGCTCGTGGCGCGTCCCGAGCGCGGACGGGTCTTCGCCCAGGAGGTCCGCCCCGGGCTCGGCGACGTCGGGCCCAGCGGGCGCACGCGCCTGGACGCGATCGTCCGCTGGCTGCAGGACGTGGCCTACGCCGACGTGGAGGACGCGGGCTTCGCCGAGGCCGGCTACTGGGTGGTGCGGCGCACCCGGCTGCGGGTCGAGCGCTTCCCGCGCTTCCGCGAGCGGGTCCGGGCGGAGACGTTCGCCAGCGGGCTGGGGCGCGTCTGGGCCGAGCGGCGCACGGTGCTGCGCGGTGCGGACGGCGCGCGCGCCGACGCGGTGGCGCTGTGGGTGTTCATCGACCCGGAGAGCGGACGGCCGATGAGCGTCGAGGGGCCGATGGGCGACGCGTACCTGGAGGCGACCGGCGGGCGCCGCGTGTCGGCGCGGCTGCGCCAGGGCGCGCCGCCGGCGGCGGCGCAGCGCCGGCCGTGGCGCTTCCGCGCGGGCGATCTCGACCTGGCCGGCCACGTCAACAACGCGGTCTACTGGTCGGCGGTCGAGGAGGTGCTGAGCGCGGGCGACGACGACCCGCAGGCGCTCGACGCCGAGCTCGAGCACCACGCGGCCGGGCAGGCGGGTGCGGCCGAGCTGTTGGTGGACGGCCCGGCGCTGTGGATCACGCAGGGCGACGGCGAGGTCCTGGCCTCGGCGGTCGTCGCGCCGGGCCGAGGCGACTCAGGCCCGGGCGCGGGCGGCTGAGGCGGCGGCGACCGCGAGCTGGTCGGCGCGGTCGTTGAGCGCCTTGTGCGCGTGGGCGGTGCCGGTCTCGTGCCCGCGCACCCAGTGCCAGCGCACCGCCTCGTGCCGGGCGATCTCGGCCTCGAGCGCCTGCACGAGGTCGACGTTCTTGACCGGGGCGCCGCTCGCCGTCTTCCAGCCCTTGCGCTTCCACCCGTCCAGCCACTTGGTCATCGAGTTCAGCAGGAGCTGGGAATCGGTCACGATCGCGACGCGGCTGCCGGCGGGCAGCGCCCGCAGGCCCTCGATGGCGGCCGTGTACTCCATGCGGTTGTTCGTCGTGGCCGGGTCGCCGCCGGACCGCTCGATCGGCTCGCCCCCGCCGGGCGGGACGACGATCGCCGCCCAGCCGCCGGGGCCCGGGTTGCCGCTGCACGCACCGTCGGTCCAGACGAGCGCCTCGCCGGGGCGGGCCTCCACCGGCGTCTCGGCGATCGGGGCGCTGCGGCGGCGCGGGCGGCGGGCGGGGGGCATCCGGCGCGAGAGGCTAGCGCGAGGGGCCGCGCGCCCCGGGGCCCGGCGCCGGTCACCGTCCGCTTCCGCCTGCGTTAGCCTCGCGCCGCAGGCGGCGGGCCCACGGCCGGATGGGAGCGGATGGCGGCGCAGCGCGAGGACGATCGACGGATGGCCGGGGCAGTCGGTCGTCGCGGAGCCCTGCTGCCCTTCGCCGGGGCGCTCGCCCTCGCGGTGGTGCTCTACGGCGGCTACGTGGGCGGCTGGTCGTGGACGGGCTTCAGCGACAACGACACGCTGTGGGACTGGCTGCAGCTGCTCCTGCTGCCGATCGCGGTCGCGGCGCTGCCGATCTGGATGAGCAAGTCGCACCTGATGCGCCCGCGCCTGCGCCGTGCCCTCGGCGCGGCGCTCGGCCTGTTCTGCGCGCTCGTGCTCGCGGGCTACCTGGCGCCCCTGGCCTGGACCGGCTTCGTGGGCAACACGCTGTGGGACTGGCTGAAGCTCGTGGTGCTGCCGGCCGTCCTCGTCCTGCTGCCCGCGATCGCCGCCGACCGCGGGATGCTGGGCCGCCGCCACCGGATCGGCGGGGCGCTCGCCGCCGCCGGCCTGCTCGC
>JAICJK010000102.1 GCA_025928415.1 Solirubrobacteraceae bacterium
CTCGCAATGCTTCGGCGCAGCCGAAGCACGCTCACGCCGGCACCCCCTCGGCGACGCCGGCGGCGACGCGCACGCGGCCGTCCAGGTTCAGCGCGGTGACCGCGGCGCGCGGCCACGGCGTGCCGGGCACGCGGGCGCGCAGGAGCACCCGGCGCACGGCGCCGGGCTCGATGCAGAACGCGTCGTCGCCGGCGGCGAAGCCGGGGGCGTCGATGCGGACGCCGTAGGCCAGCCGCCGGCTGGTGAGCTCCAGGGCCACGACGTCGTCCTCGGCGGGCTGCGCGACCGCCTGCAGCCCGAGGCGCTCGGCGGGCAGCGTGCCCGCCGGGCGGCCGGCGGGGAAGCGCACCGCCTGGGAGAGCAGCTCCGCGCCGCCGGCGGCGTCGCGCTCCAGGCTCGCCACGATGAGGTCCTGGGCCGGCGGTCCGAAGCGGTAGGCCCAGGCGGCGTCGACGAAGCGGCCGACGAGCCCCTCGACGCCGGCGCGGTGGCTGCCGTGCGCCGCGAGCTCCAGGTCCTCGGCGGCCTCCTCGACGCGATGCTCGCAGTCGCGGTACAGCGCGACGCGCAGGCGCGCGCGCAGCGGCTCGGGGCGGTCGTTGGCGACGTGGACGTCGACGCCGCCGAGCCCCTCGTCCGTCGTCCACACCGCGACCGGCGCCAGCGCGCGGCGCAGGTGGTGGTAGGCGACCTTCGGCGACCCGGTGTGGTCCAGCAGGCCCCAGCCCGCGCCGGGGACGAGGTCGCGCAGCCACAGCACGACGGCTCCGCCGCACGGCGAGCCCGCCCGCCGCCACTCCCCGAGCACCTCGGCCATGACCTCGCCGCTGACCGCGCGCGACAGCTCCAAGTAGCGCTCGTGGTCGACCCGGCGCAGCGCGACGGGGTCGACGCCGAACAGCGCGGCCAGGTAGTGGTCGCGGACGTCCTCGAAGTCCCAGCCGGCGCCCGCGTCGCGGGGCACGCCCGCCTTCCAGCGCGGGTGGTGGACGACGACATCGGCGCTCGCCCCGGGCAGCACCGCCTCGACGCCGGCCGCGTCGGGCACGTTGGCGAAGGCCAGGCACTCGGCGGCGAAGCGCACGCCGGAGCGGCGGGCGTCCTCGAGCGGGCGCAGGTAGGCGCCCACGCCGTAGTAGTTGGCGATGCCGTGATCGGGGCGGAACGGCAGCTCGCCGCCGCACGGGGCGGAGGGGACGTAGATCGCGTCGCAGCCGGACGCGGCCACGAGCGCGGGGAGCGTCTCGCCGAAGAACGTCCCGCGCCCCAGCGCCGGGTCCAGGCCGAGCATCGCGACCTGCTGCTCGACCTCGCTGTTGCCGCACACCACGGCCAGGCTCGGGCGGCCCGCCAGGCCGGCGAGCACCTCCGACGCCTCGCGCTCGGCCGCCGCCCGGAAGGCGTCGTCCCCGAACGGGTAGTCGAGGTTGGCGTACATCGCGTCCTGCCAGACGAGCAGGCCGAGCTCGTCGCACAGATCGTGGAAGGCGGCGGTCTCGTAGGCGCCGGTGCCCGGCACGCGGATCAGGTTCAGGCCCGCGTCGCGCGCGGCCTCGAGCTGCGCGCGCAGCGCATCCGGCGCCGGCGCGAGCCCCACGGGATCGGCCGGCGTCCACACCGCACCGCGCGCGAACACGCGCACGCCGTTGACGTGGAGGTCCAGGCCGCCGGCCTCGACGACGTGTGCGGGGCCCGCGCCGGCCGCGAGCTCCCGGAAGCCGGTGCGGCCCGCGTCGATCGCGAGGCCGCCGGCGTCCAGGCGCACGTCGTGCAGGGCCGGCGCGCCGTGCGTGTGCGGCCACCAGCGCGCGACGCGCGGCACGCGCAGCTCGCCCGCGGCGACCGCGATGCCGTCCGCGCCGGGCGCGACCGCCAGCTCCGCGCGGTGCTCGCCGGACGGCCCGCTGAGCACGACGGCGACCCGGGACGGCGGGACGCCACCGAGCCCGCGCAGCACCGCGCGCACGTCGAGCACGCCGTCGCCGCGCTCGACGCGGGGCAGCAGGGCCAGCTCGTCGACGGCGAGGCGCCGGCGGCGCTCGAGCACCACCGGGCGGTAGGGCCCGACCGGCGCGGGCCCCGGGGCGAAGCCGGGCGCGCGGCCGAGCAGCGCGGTGCGGAAGAAGCGCAGGCCGCCCTCGGCCACCAGCCGGGTGCGCCAGCGGGCGCGCGGCCGGCGGCGCTCGCGCAGCAGCGGGCCCAGCGCCGCGAAGCGGATCGCCAGCTCGTCGTCGCCGGTCAGCAGCGCGCCGACGTCGACGGCGTGCTCGGCGAACATCGAGTCGCCGGCGAGCACCGGCGTCCCGTTGAGGTGCACCTCGGCCACCGTGGCCAGCCCGCCGAGGCGCAGGACGACCTCCTCGCCGGGGCCGGCGGGCGCGGCGCGCAGCCGCGTGCGGAACCACCAGTCCTCCGCGTCGAGGTCGCGGGCGTCCCCGGGCCGCCGGCGTCCCGCCGCCTCGAGCGCGGCGGCCGCCGTCCCCGGGACGCGGGCGGGCAGCCAGTCCAGCGCGTCCAGCGCGACGGGCTCCGGGTGGGCGCCCGGCGCGCACGACGCGGCCTCCCAGCCCTCGGTCAGCGCGTGGCGCTCGTGGCCCTCGACCGCCGCGGCCCGGCCCTGCGCACGGCGCTCGGCTCCGTCAGCCGACGGCCGCATCGAGCCTCGTGAGCCCCTCGTCCCACGCGGCGGCGAGCGTGGCGAGCACCGGCTCGGGATCGAACGCGCGGCGCCGCGCGAGCTTGAACGAGAGCAGCTTGGAGCCCTCGACGATGCGCCGCAGCGCCGCGGACGCCGGGGCGCCCGCCTCGCCGAGCAGCCAGTCGACGTGGGCCGCCCCGACCTCGAACCCCGCGCCGACCATGCGCACGGTGGCGAAGGCGTACGCGTGGTAGTCCTCGGCGTCGCCCTCCAGGAGGTCGGGCAGGGCACGCCCGAGCTGCGCCGCGAAGGGGCCGAACGGGTTGACGGCCGGGCGGCGGGCGAGGTGGCGGCGCAGGAGGGTGCGGGCGACCTCGCGCTGCGCGTCGCCCTCCAGCCGCGGGCCCGCGTCGAAGCGCACGAGCTCGGTGTAGGGCGGCAGCACGTCCTCGGAGAACTCGCCGATGCGGAACACGCCCCGGTAGTCCTCGTCGCGCAGCTCGTGCAGGCCGCCGTTGTGGAAGTAGCGCAGCAGCTGGAGCCCCGGGTCGATCGCCTCGACGGCGACCGAGCTCTTGACGTGCGCCCGCCGGTAGTCGGTGGCCCGCGTGTCCGGCAGGTAGAAGGAGTCGAGCTCGATGATCAGCGTGCGGCCGGCCGGGATCTGCTCGACGAGCTGGACCGGCAGCGGCCGGTAGGGCTGCATCTCGTGGATGTCGACGCCGAACAGCAGCTCGAGGTCCTCTCCCATCGGCTTGAAGAACGTCCACTGGTCGCCCTCGAAGTCCATCCGCAGCGTGGAGCCCATCCCGGCCACCGGCTCGTCGCCGCGGCCGTGCAGGAGCTCGATGAGCACGTCGGCATAGCAGTTGGTCTCCGAGTAGGTGGCCGCCCCGGCGTGGATCGGGTGCGGCCGGTAGGTCGCGGGATCCAGCCCGAAGAGGCTGACCAGGCCGGTCGCCGCGACGTTCATGCCGAGGTCCAGAGCCGCGAGCGGACGTCCTCCGGCCAGCCCGCCGGGTCGAGCCCGTGGGTGCGCAGCAGGGCGAGCACGATCCGCTCCTCGCCGAAGCCGAGGCAGGCGGTGTGCGCGACGCCGCCGTCGGCCAGCGTGATCCCGTGCGCGGCCGCGAAGTGGTCCTGGTGGTAGTTGAACGACGCGACCGCCGTCGGCTCGGGCCCCGCGATCTGGACCTGGATCTCGAACTTCAGCGCCTGCTGGCGCTGGCTGGCGGCGAGCATCCGGCCGCTGCGGCCGAAGAACGGGTCCGTCGCGACGTCGAAGTCGGCGTCGAGGCCGAGGCCGCGCAGCAGGTCCAGCGCGCGGTCGCGCCAGGCGTCGCGCCACGCCTCGACGGTCTCGGGCTCGCCGATCCGGACGAGCTCGCGCTGGTGGAACATCTGCAGCCGCGCGGGGTCGCCGGACGGCTCGTGCCGGAACACGTAGGCGCCGCCGGCGTCGACCGTCACGCCGCCCGCCGGGAGCGGGCCGCGGGCGCCGACGGCCGGGTAGACCGGGTAGCAGGCGGCGGGGGTCAGGACGAGGTCGCTCTGGGACTGGTACTCGCTCCAGTCCTCGTGGCGCGCGGCGCGCTCCTCCTGCGCGAGCGCCTGCGCCTCGTCGCCCTCGAAGGCGAAGATGCTCCCCGCGAGGTGCGGGAAGGACTTCAGGTAGCCGCTGGACTCGAGCTGCCGGCGTGGCAGCAGCGGCGGGAAGCGCAGGACCTCGGGGCCGTCGGGGGCGGCCAGCCGGGCGACGAGGTCGTCGAAGCGCAGGCGGACGTCCTCGAAGGCCCCGCCGCGCCCGTAGACGCCGGGCACGCCGGTGCGGACGAGCAGCCTCGCCGCGACGAGCTCCTCCAGGAACGCCTCCTGGTCGGGGGCAGCCGGGCGGTACTCGGCCACGGGCGGCTAGACCTCCTTGGCGATCAGCAGCAGGTTGGCGTTGGTCTCGTGGATGCGCTCGTTGGCGACCATCAGGCAGGCCGACATCGTGTCGCGCAGGTGGCGGCCGATGCTGAACGGCGTGTCGTTCTTGTAGCCGACGATGCCGCAGACGCCCATCGCGCCCTGGCACACGCGCGGCGCCTGCTCGGACGCGGCGATCTTCAGGTTGTTGAAGCGCAGCGCCGCGGCCATCGTGCTCAGCCGCGGGCGGCCCGGCTCCTCCGAGGCGCTCAGGAACTCCTCCAGGCCGGAGGAGACCTCGGCGCGCAGGAGCGTCAGGTCGCTGAGCAGGTGCGACAGGCGGGTGGCGGCCGGCACGGGCTGGCCCGGCTTCTGCTTGGCCGCCGCGCGGACGAAGGCCCGGGCGCGGTCGAAGGCGTCCGTGGCGATCCCGAGCCACAGGTGCGACCACAGGATGTGGGAGACGGGGACCATCGACTCGGCCGAGATCGTCGGGAACGGCGTCGGGAGGATCTGCTCGGCCGGCAGCGTGGCGCGGACGACGCAGCCCGGGGAGCACGTCCCGCGCATCCCGAGCGGGTCCCATGTGCCCTTGGGCTCCAGCGTGACCTGCTCGGAGCGGGTCAGCACGAGGACCTGGTCGCCCGGCTCGGCGTCGGGCGCGCGGCGCACGGTGGTCAGCAGGTCGTCGGCGTAGGCGCCGTAGCTGACGGTGGGCGCCTGCTTCTCGAAGCTCACGCTCCCGTCCTCGCCGGGGGCCAGCGCCGCGATCGAGCGGCCCATGTCCCCGCCGGTGCCGACCTCGGAGGTGACCGAGGCGATCAGGCGCTGATCGGCGGCGACCTCGCGCAGATAGGCCTCGAAGTACGGCGAGTCCAGGTGGCGCACGATGCTGGCGACCTGGATCTGGTGCATGGCGAAGACCATGGCGCTCGCGCCGCAGCGGCGGCCGAGCTCGAAGCACGCCGTGGCCACGGCGCGGAACGACACGCCGCCGCCGCCGAGCTCGAGCGGGATGAGGGCGGACAGCGCCCGCTCGGCGCGCAGGGCGTCCAGGGACTCGGCCGGGAAGCGCGCGTCGCGATCGACGTCGCCCGCGTTGGGCCCGGCGACCTCGTCGGCGATCCGGCGGACGGCGGCCAGGAAGGCCGCGTCGCGCTCGGCGGCGCCGGCGGCGGCCTCGGCGTGAGCGGTGGCGCTCATGCCGCCTGCTTCTGCAGCGTCTCGAGCGCCTCGGCGATGGCCGCGATGCTCTCGAACACGCTGCGCTTGAGCATCGCGTCCGGGAACTCGACCTCGAAGGCGTCCTCGAGGGCGAGCATCAGTCCCACGCTGGCGTGGGAGGTCATCCCCGCCTGGTAGAGGTCGGCATCGTCCGAGAGGCTCGCGACGTCGACGGCAAGCCGACCGTGCTCGGAGATGATCTGGCGGATCTCGTCGGTCACGTTCCCCCTTATCGGCTGCTGGGGCGCAGCTCTGCAATCACGACGGCTGAGGCGAAGCCGCCTTCATGGCTCAGGCTGACGGCCAGCTCGGCGACGCCGGCGGCCTCCGCGAGGTCGGCGGCGGCCCCGCTGAGCTCCAGCTCGACCCAGCCTCCGGGGTCCCTGCGGACCTCGATCGCGCTCCACGGGATGCCCCCGTCCCGGGGCCGCAGGACCTTCAGCGCCGCCTCCTTGGCCGCGAAGCGGGCCGCCAGGCGCTCGGCGTCCATGCCGTCGGCGGTCCGGCAGTCCGTGACCTCGCGGTCGGTGTAGACGCGGGACAGGTAGCTGTCGGAGTGCGCGTGCAGGGAGTCCTGCACCGCTTGGACGGAGACGAGGTCAATGCCCACGCGGACAGTCATCGGCTGCACATGGTCGCAGACATCTCCGTGGCGTCCCGCGGGCCGGTGCGACGTCCGCCCGCGGACGGCCCGCGCGCACCGCGTCGCGGAGCGCGGCGGGTGAGGTAGGTTCGCCCGATGTCCCCGCTCCGTCGCCTTCTCCTGACCGGCGCCGTCGCCCTCGCGGCCGCCGCACTGCCGGCCGCGGCATCCGCCGGCACGCCCACGAAGTGGCTGTGCCTGCCCGGCGCCTCGCCGGATCCGTGCACACCGGGCCTGAGCACCACGCGCTTCAGCCCGGCCGGCCAGAACCTCGGGACCGAGCATCCGAAGGCCGACAAGAAGCCCAAGGTCGACTGCTTCTACGTGTACCCGACGGTCAGCGACCAGCCGACGCCGGTCGCGAACCTGGACATCGACCCGGTGGAGCGCTCGATCGCGCTCTACCAGGCGGCGCGCTACTCCCAGCACTGCCGCGTCTTCGCGCCCGTCTACCGCCAGTTCACGCTGTCGGCGATCAACACGGGCAAGATCGACGCGACCGCGACCTCGGTGGGCTACAAGGACGTCCGCCAGGCCTGGCGCACGTACCTGAGGAAGTACAACAAGGGCCGCGGCGTGGTCCTCATCGGCCATTCCCAGGGCAGCTTCGTCCTGCGCCAGCTCATCGCCCAGGAGATCGACCCCAAGAAGTCGGCCCGCAACCTCCTGGTCGGCGCCTACCTGCTCGGCGGCAACGTCACGGTCAAGCAGGGCAAGGACAAGGGCGGCGACTTCAAGCACCTGCGCGCCTGCCACTCGGCCAAGGAGGCCGGCTGCATCGTGGCGTTCTCCACGTTCGACGAGCCCGCGCCCGCCGACAGCATCTTCGGGCGCACCTCGGTCCCCGGCCAGCAGGTGATGTGCACGAACCCCGCGGCCCTCGGCGGCGGGTCGGCCACGCTCGACACGATCTTCCCGACGCAGCCGTTCGCCCCAGGCTCGATCTCCGTCGGCATCCAGCTCCTGGGGGCGCCGCTCCCGACCGCGCCGACGACGTGGATCGAGGTCAAGGACGGCTACCGCGCGGAGTGCTCCGACGCGGGCGGCGCGAACGTCCTGGAGATCACGCCGCTCAACGGCGCGCCGGACTTCAAGCCCAGCCCGACACCGGAGTGGGGGCTGCACCTGGTGGACGCGAACATCGCGCTCGGCGACCTCGTGGACCTGGTTCGCACCCAGGCGGCCGCCTGGCGCAAGCACGGCCACCAGCACCACGGCGACCACCACCACAGCCACCACTGATCCCCGGCC
>JAICJK010000565.1 GCA_025928415.1 Solirubrobacteraceae bacterium
GCACGGCGTCGGGGCCGAGGCCTGGGCCGCGGACGCCCGCGCCGCCGGCGACGACGTGGTGCTGATCGCCCCCGCCGGCGGCCCGCTGCGCATCGCGCGCGCCGTCGCCGTGGCCGAGCAGCTTCGGCCCGTCGACGCGGTCGTCGCCGTCGGTCGCCGTGCGGGCGCCGCGCTGCGCGCGCTGCCGCCGGCCGCCGGGCAGCTCGTGCTCGACGGCGACGGCCTCGGCCCCGACGCCGTGCGCGAGCGCGCGCTGGCCGACCGCGAGCGGGAGGCGGCATGACGCTCGCGGGCCGGGACGTCGTCTGCGTCGGCTTCTCGGACTGGAACGGCGAGCTGCTCACCAACGAGCAGCACCTGCTCGTCCGCCTGGCGCGGGACAACAACGTGCTGTTCGTCGAGTCGCTCGGGCTGCGCCGCCCGCAGGTCGCCGGGAAGGACCTGCGGCGCATCGCCCGGCGCCTGGTGCGCGGGGTGCAGCCCCCGCGGGCGGTGGACGGCCTGCACGTGCTCTCGCCGCTCGTGCTGCCGGTCCACGACCGCCCGGCCGCCGTGCGCCTCAACGCGCAGATCCTCCCGCGCCTGGTGGCCTCGGCCACCCGGAGGCTCGGGATGCGCGACCCGATCCTGTGGTCGTTCGTCCCGCAGGCCGAGGTGCTCCTGGACCGCCTGCGCCCCTCGAAGGTCCTCTACTACGTCGACGACGACCACGCGGCCAAGAAGGGCATCGACGCCGCGTCGTTCCACGCGGCCGAGGAGCGCTTCGCGCGCCGGGCCGACGCGATCCTGGCCAGCGCGCCCGAGCTGGCGCAGCGGATGCGGGCGCTCAACGCGAACGTCCACTACGCGCCGAACGTCGCCGACACCCGCATGTTCGCGCGGGCGCTGCAGGACGGCCCCGTCGACCCGGCGCTCGCGGCGCTCCCCGGGCCGCGGATCGTGTTCGTCGGCGCGATCGTGGCCAACAAGCTCGACCTCGCCCTGATCGCCGAGGTCAGCCGCCTGCGCCCCGGCTGGTCGTTCGCGTTCGTCGGCCCCGTCGGGCCGGGCGACCCGCACACCGACGTCGGCGCGCTGCGCGGGCTGCCCAACGTGCACCTGCTCGGCCACCGCCCCTATGCGGCCCTGCCCGAGGTGCTCCGCGGCGCCGATGTCGCCTGGTTGCCCTACCTCACCGACGGCGAGATGCGCAGCGTCTTCCCCATGAAGACCTACGAGTACCTGGCCGCCGGCGCCCCCGTCGTCTCCACGCCGCTGCCGGCGCTCGCCGACGTCGGCGAGGTCGCCAAGGCGCCCGACGCGGCCGGCGTCGTCGCGCTCCTCGAGGCGGCCCTGGCCGCCGACGACCCGGCCGCCCGCTCCGCGCGCTCGGCCCGGGCGCAGGCGTTCTCCTGGGAGAGCCGGCTCGAGCAGCTCGGCGACGTGCTCGACGGAGCGCGATCGTGAGCCGCCCGCCCTTCGCCCTCTGCTACCACGGCCTCGGGCGCCCGCAGCCGGGCAGCGACCCGCACGGCCTGCTGCTCGACCCGGCCCTGTTCGCCGCGCAGCTCGACGACCTGCAGGCCCGCGGGCACCGGCTCGTCACGGCGTCGGAGCTGTGGGACGGCGTCCGCGCCGGCGGCGCGCGCGACCTCGGCGCGATCACCTTCGACGACGGCCTGGCGGACACGATGCGCACGGCCGTCGGCCTGCTGGCCGAGCGCGGCGCGCGGGCGACGCTCTACGTCGCGACCGGCCTGCTCGGGCGCCCGCACCCGGACCTCGCCACGGGCGAGCGCATCCTGGACCGCTCCGAGGTCGCCGAGGTCGCCGACGCGGGCGTGGAGATCGGCGCCCACACCGTCGACCACGTCGACCTGCGGACGCTGCCCTACTCCGCGGCGCTCGACCAGCTGCGCCGCAGCAAGGCCGAGCTCGAGGACATCACGGGCCGCCCGGTGCGCGGCTTGGCCTATCCCTTCGGGTCGTTCGGGCCCGAAGCGATGCGGGCCGCCGAGGAGGCGGGCTTCGACGCGGCGTGGGGCTGCTCGGGGCCGGCGCCATGGCGCGCCTACGC
>JAICJK010000510.1 GCA_025928415.1 Solirubrobacteraceae bacterium
CCCGGGCCGCCTTGCGATGCACCACGCGGTCTGGTTGGGTGGGGCGGCCGAACCGCTTGATGTCTTCGCCCCAAGACTCATCACGCGCCGCCCGGACGCCGGTGCGACCGAGCTTCACCCGATCCGGACAGGACCTGCGGCGATCGGCCGCGAGCCGCCGGCTCCCCGAGCTGACGCTGCTCGCCATCGGTGTCCTGACGCTGATCGCCCTCGGACTGCGCCTCACGGGGATCGGGGACAGCCTGTTCGGCGACGAGCTGTTCCTCTACAAGGCCGTGCACGACCGCTCGCTGCACGACGTCTACGTCACCGTCCGCGAGACCGAGAAGACGCCTCCGCTCGGCTTCGTCCTCGGCTGGCTTACCGCTCGCGGCGGGCACGCCGACGAGCTGGTGCGCGTGCCGTCGCTGCTCGCAAGCGTCGCCGCGGTGCCGCTCGTCTTCGCCCTCGGTGCCCGCACGGTCGGCCGCGGAGCGGCGCTGGTCGCCGCCGCGTGGCTGGCCCTGAGCCCGTTCCAGGTCTTCTACGGGTCCGAGACGAGGGTCTACGCCCAGGTCACGACCTTCGTCCTGCTCTCCACGCTGGCCCTGCTGCTCGCACTCGAGGACGGCCGCCGGCGCTGGTGGGTGCTGTACGCGGCGGCCGCGGCCGCGGCGGTCTACAGCCACTACATCGCCGTGATGATCCTCGCGCCCCAGGCGGCCTGGGCGTTGTGGACGCACCGTGAGCGATGGCGCGAGCAGCTCGCGGCCGGCGCGGCGGTCGCCCTCGTCTTCCTGCCCTGGGTCCCGTCGTTCCTCGAGCAGGCGCGCAACAGCGCCGACGAGGCCCGGCGCATCGACCTGATGTCCCCCCTGACCGCGTCGAACCTCGCCGACACGTGGACCAAGTCGATCGTGGGCCATCCCTACGACTCGCTGCGCGACCAGCCCGGCCGGTGGGTGGTCGTGGTCCTCGGCGTCGGACTCGCCGTCGTCGTGCTCGCGCTCGTCGCCGGCGGCTCGCGGATCCGGCGGCCGGAGCTGCGGCGTCCGCGGCATGGAGAGCTGCTGCTCGCGCTCGCGCTCGCGGCCCCCGTCTTCATCGTGCTCTACGGCCTCCGCCCGGACAAGAGCTTCCTCCTGGCCCGCAACCTCTCGGTCTCGGTCCCCTACGCCGTGCTCCTCCTGGGCTGGCTGCTCACCGCGCTGCGGCCTCGTGTCACGGTGCTGGTCAGCCTTGCCGCCCTCGCGGCCCTCGCCGTGGGCACGGTGCGCACCGTCGCGCCGGAGCGGCAGCGGACCGACAGCCGCTCCGCCGCCCGCTGGATCGACGCCCACGCTCCGGCCGGGGCCCCGCTGGTCGACTTCCCCAGCCCGCTCGCCATCCAGCTGTACCTCCGCAAGCCGCGTCCGGTGTCGACGACGGGCAAGTTCGGCGCGGCGCAGTGGGCGGCCGCGGCGCGGCGGCGCCTGCCCGTGTTCCTGTCCTACCCGAAGGTGCCGCACATCGAGCTGTTCATCGTGCCGCCGGCCGCGGAGGCCGCGCGCTACCGGCTGGTGGCCGAGCGCGTCTGGCCCGGGGTCCCGGCCCCGGTCGGCGTGCGCGAGTACGCGCCCCGGTGACGCGGCGCGTCGCCGGGCGTGGAGAGCCGGAGATGGGACTCGAACCCACGACACCCGCTTTACAAGAGCGGTGCTCTACCAGCTGAGCTACTCCGGCGTGGGCGCAGTGTAGGCGCGCGGCAGCGGCCGGCCCGGCGGCGGGACCCCGGGCGGGGAGCGTGAGCGCAGTCAGGAGGTCCGCGCCGGCCGGGCGCGGCCGCGCGTGAAGCGGCGGCGCGGGGCGACGTCGTCGTAGAGCGCGGCGGTGCGGCGGGCGACGTCGGCCCAGTCGAAGGCGAGGACGTGCTCGGCGGACTCGGCGATCAGGCGCGCGCGCAGCGCGTCGTCGGTCAGCACGCGCTCGGCCATGCGGGCCAGCGAGCGCGGGTCGCGGGAGCGGAAGCGCAGGCCGACGTCGTCGTTGGGGACGACCTCCCGCAGGCCGCCGGTGTTGGCGACGATGCACGGGCAGCCGGAGGCCATCGCCTCCAGCGCGACGAGGCCGAACGGCTCGTAGAGGCTCGGCACCACGCAGAGGTCGGCGATCGCGTAGAGGGAGTGCAGGACGTCGTCGCCGATCCAGCCCGCGAAGCTCCCGTGGGCCTCGAGGCCGAGGCGGCGCGCCTGGGCCTTGAGCTCGGCCTCGTGCGGCCCCGAGCCCGCGACGAGGAAGCGCACGTCGCCCAGGCGGCGGATGAGCCCGGGCAGCGCGTCGAGCGCGAGCTGGAAGCCCTTCTCGTGCACCAGGCGCCCGACGAGCAGGATCAGCCGCTCGTGCGGCGCGGCGAAGCGGGCGCGCAGCTCGGTCAGGGCGGCGGCGGGAGCCGGGCGCAGGTCCTCCGGATC
>JAICJK010000379.1 GCA_025928415.1 Solirubrobacteraceae bacterium
CGGCGCCGCGCAGCGCGCCGCGCGCCGGGCTGCACATGGTGCTGCCGCTCGCCGCCGGCGCGGACGACGCGGCGGTCGTCCGCCGCGCCGCGGCGCGCAACGTCCGCATCCGCTCGCTGGCCTCCTACCGCCTGTCCTGTGCGCCGTCGCCCCCGGCGCTCGTGCTCGGCTACGGGCGGCTGCCCGTCGCGTCGATCGCGCCCGCCCTCGACGCGCTGGCGGCG
Organism: Solirubrobacteraceae bacterium; assembly: GCA_025928415.1. GTDB lineage: Bacteria > Actinomycetota > Thermoleophilia > Solirubrobacterales > Solirubrobacteraceae > Paraconexibacter. Next base: position 225 of record JAICJK010000379.1, read on the forward strand.
GCCGCCGCCACCTAGGATCAGGCCACATGGCCCACGCGCTCGACGACCTGCAGATCCTCGACTTCTCGCGCGTGCTCGCCGGCCCGCTGGCCACGATGGTCCTCGGCGACCTCGGCGCGACGGTCGTCAAGGTCGAGCGGCCGGGGACCGGGGACGACACCCGCGCCTGGGGCCCGCCCTACGACGACGCCGGCCAGGCGACCTACTTCCAGTCGGTCAACCGCAACAAGGAGAGCGTGGTCCTCGACCTCCGCGCGCCGGCCGGCGTGCAGCGCGCGCGCGAGCTGGCCGCGGGCGCCGACGTCGTGGTCGAGAACTTCCGGCCCGGGGTGATGGCGGGCCTCGGCCTCGACGAGCCGGCCCTGCGCGCCGCCAACCCCGGCCTCGTGTACTGCTCGATCACCGGGTTCGGCCCCGGCGCCGGCGCCGTCCTGCCCGGCTACGACCTGCTCGTGCAGGCGGTCGGCGGCCTGATGAGCATCACCGGCGACCCCGACGGCGCGCCGCAGAAGGTCGGGGTCGCGCTGGTCGACGTCATCACCGGGCTGTTCGCCGCGGTCGGCATCCTCGCCGCGCTGCGCCACCGCGAGCGCACCGGCGAGGGCCAGCGCGTCGAGGTGGACCTGCTGTCCGCGCTGCTCGCCGCGCTGGTCAACCAGGGCTCGGCCTTCACCCTCGCGGGCGCGGTCGCCGGGCGGATGGGCAACGGCCACCCGAGCATCGCGCCGTACGAGCTGTTCGCGGCCGCCGACGGCGACCTCGTGATCGCCGTCGGGACCGACCGCCAGTTCGCCGCGCTGTGCGACACGGTGGGGCGCCCGGAGCTCGCCGGCGACGCGCGCTTCGCCACCAACGACGCCCGCGTGGCCCACCGCGCCGAGCTGCGCGAGGCGCTCGAGGCCGCGCTCGCCGCGCGGCCCGCGGGGGACTGGGCCGATGCGCTGACGGCCGTCCGCGTGCCCGCCGGGCGCGTCAACGACATCGCCGGGGCGTTCGCGCTGGCCGGCGAGCTCGGCCTCGAGCCGATCGTCGACGTCCCCCGCCCCGACGGCACCAGCGCGCGCCTGACCCGCAGCCCCATCGGCCTGTCGCGCACACCGGTCAGCTATCGCGCCGCGCCGCCGCCCCTGCCGCAGGAGGCGCCGGCGGCCACGTAGCGACCGCGGCCGCGCCGGCGGCCTCAGGCTCAGCCGAGCCGCCGCGCCAGCCGCAGCCCGCCGCGGCGCCGCCCGTCCTCGGTCAGCGCGGCGAGCGCGGGCACCGTCTCGCAGGTGACCAGCCCGCCCTCCCGCGTGACCTCGTCGGCGATCGCGAACGACCGGGCGATGCCCTCGGGGCGGTCCACCACGATCGTCATCACCGGGACGTGGCGGCGGACCTGCAGCAGCCGGTCGCCGTGGGGCGCGTGGTCGCCGTGGAATCCCCAGACGCCGCGGATCGACGTCGCGCCGCGGGCGCCGCCCGCGCGGAGGCGCTCGAGCAGCGCCGTGTGCTGGGAGCGGCGGTCGACGGTCGCGCGCTCGGAGGTGACGACCATGAGCTTCTGCCACAGGCGCAGCCCCTCGCCGTCGGCCTCCGGCACCGCCGGCGGCCGGGCGAGCAGCTCGCCGTCGCGCTTGCACAGCGTCACCCGCTCCAGGGTCACCAGCGGCCGCGCGAGCAGGGCGCCGAGCTCGGGCAGGGCCCCGGCGATCCGGTCCGCGTCGCCGACCGCGACGACCATCAGCGGGACGCCGGCGTTGCGGGCGAAGAAGCGCGCCCGCCGCCGGACGCCATGGGCTGTGCCGTCGACGCCGAGCAGCACGGTGGCGCCGGCGACGCCCCGTCGGTGCAGCAGGTCGCAGACCGCCGCGTACGCCGGCCGGCCGCCGGCGGTCTCGCCCCGCCCGACGTAGACCGTGAGCTTCGTGGCCTCGTGCCCGGGCGGCCGGACGGCCTCGGGCGCGATCTCCCCCGTGAGCATCCGGGCCCGCTCGAGCGTGATCAGGCCGCGCCGCTTGACGGCCTGCAGCTCCTCCAGCAGCGCCTGGATGCGGGGCCGGGCGTCGACGGCGACCGACACGAGCGGCAGGTCCTCCGACAGCGTCAGCAGCAGGTCGGTGCGCAGGTGGTGCCTGACGCCGAAGCCGGCGGCGCCGCGGAGCAGCAGGCTGACCTGGACCTCGTGGCGCCCGTACAGGTCCAGGACGGCATCGGCGACGAACCCGCCGGCCGTCCGGTCGCGCTCGCCGAAGTACGTCGTGAGCTTCAGGCAGTCCTCGTTCACCAGTGCGCCCCGATGCTGCGGCCCAGGGCGACGGCGCCCAGCCCGAGCGCCAGGCTGAGCAGCGCGTTGACCAGCGCCCGGTCGGCCTCCCCGTCCTCGGTGAGGCGCTGGGTCTCCAGCATCCACGTCGAGAACGTCGTGTAGGCGCCGATCGCCGCCGTGCCGGCCAGGACCGACGCAGTCTCGGGGACCGCGAGCCCGGCGACGAACCCGAGCGCGACCGCGCCGCTGAGGTTGACCGCCAGCGTGCCGAGCGGGAAGGCGCGCCCGGCGCGCCCGGAGACGACGGCGTCGACCAGGAAGCGCAGGGTGGCGCCTACGCCGCCCAGCAGCGCCACGCCGACCCACGTCGCGAGGCTCACGCGTGCACCCGCGCCCGGCGCACCACCGCGGTGGCCAGGTGGACGGTGGCGTAGCCGGCGACGATGCTCGCCGACGCGTAGCCGAGCGCCAGGCCGTAGCGATGCGCGTCGAGCATCGTCAGCAGCTCGAGCTGCAGCGTCGAGAACGTGGTCAGCGCGCCGCACACGCCGGTGCCCAGGAACGGTCGGCGGTAGGTCGACAGCGGCAGGCGCTCCTGCAGCCGCGTCGCGAAGTACCCGAGCGCGAACGCCCCGGCGAGGTTCACGCCGAAGGTGGTCCACGGCCACCCCGGCGCCCCGCCGGAGCCGAGCCGCACGAGCGCCGCGCGCAGGAGGGCGCCCGCGGCGCCGCCCGCGAAGATCGCGGCGACCTCACGACGATCGAGGCGGGGCATCAGCCGCTGTCGCTTCGCCGCGCGCCGCCGCAGTCCTGCCCGCGGCGGCGGCAGCGCGAGGTCGGGCGAGGTCGGCATGGGATGGGCTCCTTTCGCGGTCCGCGGTGCGAGGAGAAGCCATCAGCCGTCCGTGCGGCGGTTCGGGGGTTCGCGATCGGAGCCCCGCGCCAGAGCCTCATCTGGCCGTGTTCACCATACCGGGTTGACTTTATTTCGGACGTCTGAGATAAGTCACCCGCCTGGCCCGAGCCTCGGGCCTGCAAGGAGGAGAGCGACTGTGAGCACCGTCCCCGTGCGCCC
>JAICJK010000084.1 GCA_025928415.1 Solirubrobacteraceae bacterium
ACGCTGGTGATCTCCTCCGGCAAGGCGCGTGCCGCGGTGCCCGACGTGGTCTCCCAGAGCGTCGACGACGCCCGCTCGGCGCTCCAGGACGCGGGCTTCACCGTCAAGACGACCGAGCAGCCGTCCCAGACCAAGGACCCAGGGACCGTGCTGCGCCAGGACCCCGTGGGCGGCACGCGCGCGGCGGTCGGGACCGTCGTGAACCTCGTCGTCGCCAAGCAGCCCGAGGACGCCGCGGTGCCGGACGTGACCGGCAAGGACCAGACGGCCGCGGGCGCCGCGCTGCTCGACGCGGGCTTCAAGGTCGACTCGCGCACGCAGCAGGTCACCGACCCGGCGCAGGTGGGCAAGGTCCTGCGCCAGGAGCCGTCCGGCAGGAGGCGGGCCAAGCGCGGCAGCAGCGTCACGATCTACGTCGGCACGGCGGCGCCGTCGGACACGACGACCACGCCCGCGGACACCACCCCGGCGCCGCCGGGGGTCACGACGGCGCCATGAGGGTCGCGGTCCTCGAGGGCGGGCGGTCGTCCGAGCACGAGGTCTCCCTGGCCAGCGGCGAGACGGTGCGCGAGGCGCTCGCCGCGGCCGGCCACGAGGTGCTGCGGATCACGCTGGCCCGCGACGGCACGTGGTGGCTGGCCGACCGGGAGCTCGCGCTGCAGCCGGGCCGCGGCCTGCTGGGCGCGGACGTCGCCTTCCCCGTCCTGCATGGCCCGTGGGGCGAGGACGGCACCGTCCAGGGGCTGCTCGAGCTGCTCGACGTCGCCTACGTGGGCTCCGGCGTCCTGGCCAGCGCGGCGTGCATGGACAAGATCGTCTTCAAGGAGCTGATGGCCGCCGCCGGGGTGCCGCAGGTCGGCTACGTCGCTGTGGAGGAGCGCGCGCCCGAGGCGGCGGGCGTCGCGGCGCTCGGGCTGCCGTGCTGGGTCAAGCCGGCGCGCCTGGGCTCCTCGGTGGGCATCGTGCGCGTGGGGGCGCCGGACGAGGTCGGCCCCGCGCTCGACGTGGCCTTCGCCCACGACCCGCGGGTCATCGTGGAGGCGAGCGCGGCCGGCCTGGAGGTCGAGTGCGCGGTCCTCGGCCCGACGGAGGCGCCCGAAGCCTCCGTGCCGGGCGAGATCGTGCTCGCCGACGCGGAGGGCTGGTACGACTACGCGGCCAAGTACACCCCGGGCGGCATGGAGCTGATGGTGCCCGCGCGCATCTCGCCCGCCGCCACGGAGCGCGTGCGGGAGCTCGCGTGCCGGGCGTTCACGCTCGCGGGCTGCAGCGGCCTGGCGCGGGCCGACTTCTTCGTCGACGGCGAGCACGTCCTGCTCAACGAGCTCAACACGATGCCGGGCCAGACGCGCACGAGCGCCTACGGCAGCCTGTGGGCGGCGTCCGGCGTGCCCTATCCCGAGGTGGTCGACCGGCTCTGCGCGATCGGCGTCGCGCGCCACGCCGCCCAGCGCGGCCACGCCTTCTGAGGCGCGGCCGCCCAGGGGCTCCCGCCGCGGTCAGCGCGCCTTGCGCTGGTCGAGCGCGATCTCGGAGATCGACACGTTCCCGTGGCCCGGCGGGAGCTTCTGGATCCACACGAGGAAGTAGCGGTAGCGCGTGCCGTCCAGCGCCACGCGCGTCGTCTTGGTCGCCGAGGCGACGTCGCCGATCGGGACCCAGCCGGGGTCCGGCAGCGTGGCCGGCGGCCCGGACCTCGCGCCGTAGACCGTGGCTCGGAAGCCCGGCGTGGGCGTCCGGATCTCCATCCGCGTGGCGGCCGCCGAGGGGCGCGCGTCGACGTAGATGCCGACGCCGGCCTTGTTGCCCAGGGTGTCGCCGTCGTAGGTCTCGGTGCTCCACGTCGTGCTCGGGATGCCGTCGAGCACGGCCTTGGCCTGGTCGCTGTGCTCGTGGCCGTCCCCGAGCGGGTCGTAGTCCTTGGCGGCGTCCTGGGCGAGCGACACCGGCTGGGAGCCGACCGGCGGCTTACCGCTGGCGCGGTTGGAGCCGGTTCCGCGCTCGGCGCGGTCGTGGGCCAGGAACAGCCCGACGACGAGCGCGACGGCGATGACGCCGAGCAGCACGAAGATCCGGCCCGGGTGCAGGACGCGGCCCGGGATGCGGCGGCGCTTGGCCTCCGGCAGCGTGCGGATCACCGCCGTCACCTGGCCGGTGGCCGCGCCGCTGCGGGCGGTCTCGATGGCCAGCACGTCCTCGAGGTCGGCGATCAGCTCGGCGTCGGTCGGGTAGCGGACCTCGAGGTCCTTGGCCGTGGCGCGGTCGACCACCGCGGCCAGCGCGCTGGAGACCTCGGGCCGGCGGACCTGGACGTCGGGGAGCTCCTCGCGGACGTGCTTCATGGCGACCGCGACCTGATTCTCGCCCTTGAACGGGACGTCCCCGGTGAGCATCTCGAAGAGCACGATGCCGAGCGAGTAGAGGTCCGACTGCCCGGTGACGGCGTGGCCGAGCGCCTGCTCGGGGGAGACGTAGTCCGTCGTGCCCAGCACCCGGCCGTCGGCGGTCAGGCCCTCCTGGTCGAGCGTGCGGGCGATGCCGAAGTCGGTGACCTTGGCCGAGCCCTCCTCGTCGACGAGCACGTTCTGGGGCTTGACGTCGCGGTGGACGATCCCGCGCTCGTGGGCCGCCCCGAGCGCACGGGCCACCTCGATCGCGTAGGCCACCGACTCGGCGATCGACAGGCGGCCGTGGCGGCGGATGCGGTCCTTGAGCGTCTCGCCCTCGACGTACTCGAAGACGATGAACGGGCCGCCCTCCAGCGCGCTGTCGTCCTCGCCGGCGTCGATCACCGTGACGATGTGCGGGTGGTTGAGCTGCGCGACGGCCCGCGCCTCGCGCCGGAAGCGCTCGAGCTGGTCGGAGTCCTGGGCGATGTTGCGGTGCAGCAGCTTGATCGCGACCTGGCGCTCCAGGACGGTGTCGAACGCCCGGTAGACGGTCGACATCCCGCCCGTCCCGATCTGCGCATCGAGGCGGTAGCGACCGTTCAGGAGCGTGCCGACCGGCGTGGTCACCCGACGTATTGTGGAGGTATGGGGGGCATCCGTGTCACGTACTACACCGATCCGGCGTGTCCCTGGTCGTGGGCGGCCGAGCCGGCGTTCGCGCGCCTGTCCGTTGAGTTTCCCGGCGCGGTCGCGCTCACCTTCGTCATGGGCGGATTCGCCCGCGAGACCGGCCCGCCCGAGGAGGCGGCCCTGCGCGTGCTCGACGCCGCCGCCGCGAGCGGGATGCCCGTCGACGCGCGCGGCTGGCTGGCCGCGCCTCCGCGCAGCTCCTACCCGGCCTGCATCGCGGTCAAGGCTGCGGGCGAGCAAGGGCTCGACGGCCCCTACCTGCGCCTGCTGCGCGAGGGGCTGATGACCGGCGGCCGGGCGCTCGACACGCCGGAGACCCTGATCGAGGCGGCCCGCGGCGTGGCCGGCCTGGACGTCGCGCGCTTCGCGACCGACGTGCGCTCCGACGCGATCGTCGAGGCCTTCGGCGGCGACCTCGAGCGCACCCGGGCGCTGCTCGGCCCGGACGGGCGCCTGCCGGCGGTGGAGGTCGACGGCGCGCGGCTCGGCGAGCTCACGCCGCAGGCAATGTCCGGCGCGGTGCGCGCGGCGGGCGGTGAGTCGCGCGAGCTGCCCGGCCTCGACGCCGTCCTGGCGCGCGGCGGGCGGATGGCCACCGCCGAGCTGGCGGCCGCCTGCGGCCTCCCGGGCCCGAGCGCCGCCGCCGCGCTGTGGGCGGCAGCCCTCGAGCTCCGGGTCAGGCCGGAGCGGATCGCCGGAGGCGGCGTTCTATGGTCAGCCACCTAGGCTGGAGGCCGCCCCTGGCCGGACGAAGACGGCTCTGCCGGATTCGTCCAAGCACATGAGCCGCCAGGCGAATGTGCCGATGAGCCGCCAGGCGAATCCGCCGCCGTCTTCGTCCGGCCTCGGTGGCTAACCCTTCAGGAGCGACAGGACGGTCTGCGGCGCCTGGTTGGCCTGCGCCAGCATCGCGGTGCCGGCCTGCTGGAGGATCTGGTACTTGGTGAGCTTGGTCATCTCGTCCGCCATGTCGACGTCGCGGATGCGGCTCTCGGCCGAGGTCAGGTTCTCCTGGTAGGTCGCCTGGACCGCGAGGGTGTGCTCGAGGCGGTTGGAGACCGCGCCGAACGCCGACCGGGCGTCGGAGACGCTCTGGATCGCCGCGTCGACCGCGGAGATGATCGTGGACTGCGCGAGGCTGAACGTCGGGACCGCGGAGGACAGCGTGATCAGCGACACGGCGATCGTCTCGCCGTCGTTGGCGCCCACCTGGAAGGAGACCACGGACGCGCCGGCGTTCAGCAGCGTGATGCCGTTGAACTTGGCGGAGGTGCCGATCCGGGTGATCTCGGACTGCAGCGCCGTGACCTCGGCCTCGATCGAGGACTTGGCGTCGGTGTCGTTGGTGCCGTTGGAGTACTGGACGGCCAGCTCGCGGATGCGCTGCAGCATCGAGTGCACCTCGTCGAGGTTGCCGTCCGCCGTCTGGACCATCGACAGGCCGTCCTGGATGTTGGACTGCGCCTGGGCCAGGCCGCTGATCTGACCGCGCATCTTCTCCGAGATGCCCAGCCCGGCAGCATCATCGGACGCGCTGTTGATGCGGTAGCCCGAGGACAGCCGCTCCATCGACTTGGACAGGTTGGCCGACGTCTTCTCGAGCGCGGTGTGCGCGTTCATTGCTTCGAGGTTGCTCTGGATACGCAGGGACATTCGGGGTTCCTCCGGGGGACGTGCTCAGGGGCTAGGGGTTCTTGGACTGCGGGAGGTCGTCCGGCATCGCTGCCGGATCGGCGGTCGCTGCCGCCGTGTTCTCCTCCTTGACCGCCGTGTAGATCTCCTCCCGGTACACCGGGACGGACTTGGGGGCGGCGATGCCGATGCGCACGCTCGAGCCGCTCACCTCGATCACCTCGACGACGACGTCGTCGCCGATCATGACCTTCTCTCCGGGGCGTCGGGTGATGATGAGCATGGCGCGAGCGTAGCGGCGCGGGTTCAGGCGGCCTTGACGTCCTGGTCTGTCAGGCCCGCGAACAGCGGGGCGCGGACCGGGGCGTCGGGCGCCTGGTTGATGATCTGGTGACCGACGGTCCCCGAGATCAGGATCGGCGCCGCGAGGTTGGCGCAGAAGTCCTCGAGGGCCTCGGCGGCGCGGACGGTCACGTAGACCGACGTCGCCTCGGAGTCCTCGATGCCGATGCGGTCGGCCTCGTCATCGGAGAGCTCGACCTCGTAGGTCGGGAAGAACCGCCACGGGTTGGTGACGGGGATCGCGAGCTCCGGGTCCTCGAGCGAGTGCAGCCAGATGAAGGCGCTGTCCTCCTCGCGCGCCAGGAGCGCGTACCGGTCGCCGCCCAGGCCGATGAGGCCGGCGGGGAAGTCGATCACCGCCTCTCGCGGGATCTCCAGCCGCCCGAAGCGGGTGCTGTGCAGGGTCACGACGGACATGGGGTGCAGGATCCTTTGGTGGTGGGGATGGGTGAGGGGCCGACTTACGACGTGAGGTAGTCGAGAAGGGAAGGCTGGATGACGGCGGCGGTCGACTTGAGCGCGGCGGTGTAGCCGGCCTGCTGGGAGGCCAGCGTCGTCAGCGCCGTCGCGTAGTCGGTGTCCTCGACGCCGGACAGCAGGTTGGTGACGGTCGTCTGCGCGTCGCTGAGCCGCGCGTCGGCCGCGTCGATGCGGTTCTGGGTCGCGCCGACCGTCGCGAACGTCCCCGACAGCGTGTCCGCCGCGGCGTCGAGGTTGCCCAGGTCGGTCGAGGAGACCGCCGCGAGATCGGCCGGGGTGCCGCTCTGGAAGTGCGTCTGCAGCGAGCGCATCGTCGCGAGCAGGCCCTCGAAGGTGCTGCCCGGCGTGTCGACGCGCACGGACACGCCCGGCCCGAGCGACCGGATGACGGGCTTGCCGTCGTCGTGCGAGGTGTCGTCGGGCGGCGTCGTCGTCGTGTCGAACGGCGGCGTGGTGGCCGTCCCCGCGAAGACGTAGGCGTCCCCGCTCTTGGCGTTCAGCGCGTCCTTGGCGGCGTTGATGAGCTGCCCGATCTCGGTCGCCACCGCCTGGCGCGCGGAGGCGTCCATGGTGCCGTTGGCGCCCGAGAGGGCGAGCTCGCGCACGCGCTGGGAGATGTCGGAGACCTGCTGGACGGCGCTGTCGGTCGCCGACACCCAGCTCGTCGCGCTCGCCGCGTTGTCGCGGTACTGGGCCAGGCCCGAGAGCTGGTCGCGGTAGCGCAGCGCGTCGCCGGTGCCGATGGCGTCGTCCGACGGCTGTGAGATGCGCTTGCCGCTGGAGACCTGCTGCGAGGTCGCGGCCATGTCGGTGGCCGAGCGCTGCAGGTCGTTCAGGGACCGCGCGGTCAGCATGCTCTGCGTGATGCGCATGGCTAGAGGCCGACCTTCCCGGTGCGGTTGATGAGCGTGTCGAGCATGTCGTCCATGGTCGAGAAGGCGCGCGAGGCGGCCTGGTAGCCGCGCTGGAACTTCACGAGGTTCGTCATCTCCTCGTCCATCGAGACGCCGTTGACGCTCTGGCGCCGGTCGTCGATCGCGGCGGCGAGCGTCTGGGCGGTCGTGGCCTTCTGGTCGGCGCCGGCCTGCGCCGAGCCGACGCTGGTCACGAAGGCCGCGTAGGTCGACAGCGTCGTCCCCTGCGTGCGCTGGGCGGCGACCGCGAGAGCCAGGGCGTTGCCGCCCGCGCCCTCGCCGGCGCCGGCCGCGGTGACCGACGTGGCGGCGACCGCGATCGTCGCCGCCGTGGTCCCGGAGAAGAAGGCCGAGCCGTAGGCGGAGTTGATGCTGGTGGCCAGGTTCGACGCGACGCCGTCGAGGTCGGTGACGAAGCCCGCGATCGTGCCGGTCGGGCTCGCCAGGTCGCTGAGGCCGCCGAGCGTCCCGCCCGACGCCGACGTGATGTCCGAGGCGGACGGCAGGTTGACCGTGTTGGTCGCGTCGACGAGCTTGGGCGTCACGCCGGCGAAGCCGACGCTGATGCGCCCGTTGCCCTCGTCGGTGACCGAGACGGACCCGATCTTGCTCAGGTCGTCGAGGAGCTGGTCGCGCCGGTCGAGCAGGTCGTTGGGCTGCTGGCCGAGCGCCGTCGCCTGCCCGATCGCGTCGTTGAGCTTGGCGATCTCGTCGGCCTTCGCCTTCACCGGGCCCGACGGGTCGAGCAGGCCGGAGATCTGCCCGGCCGCGTTGGCCTGCAGATCGGTCAGGCCCTTGGCGACGGCGTTGAGCTGGTCGGTGATCGTCTTGGCCTGGCCGATGACCGCGTTCTGGGCCGCCGTGCTGGTCGGGTTGGCGGCCAGCGTGTCCCAGGCGTCGAAGAACTTGGACATCATCGACTGCAGACCCGAGTCGCCGGGCTCGGCGAGCAGGTCCTGCGCCTGGTCGAGGCCCTGGGCCAGCGTGCTCTGCTGCCCGGCGGTCATCTGCTGGGCGCGGAACTGGAGGTCGGAGAACTGGTCGCGGACCCGCTGGTAGGCGAGGACGTCGACGCCCTGCCCGAGCTGGGCGCCGGCGCCGTTCTGCAGCGCGCCGGCCGGGAGCTGGTACGGCGTGGTCGCCGAGAGCACGGCCTCCTGGCGCGTGTAGCCCACCGTGTTGGCGTTGGCGATGTTGTGCGCGGTGGTGTTCAGCCCGGCCTGCTCGGCCAACAGGGCGCGCAGCGAGAGGTTCAGGCCGCTGAAGGAGGAGATCGGCACGGCTCAGGCCTGGAGGTCCAGCGCGCGCAGCGCGGAGGGTCGCGGGGACAGGGGGGCGGCCGAGAAGGCGCCGCGGGCCTCGCCGGGCGGCCGGTAGCCGCCGGTCTCCTCGCCGCCGCCCATGAGGCGGGTGAGGTGGTCGAGGAAGGCGAGCTCCTGCTTCATGAGCGTCCGGTTGACGGTGTGCTCGCGCGCGATCTCGGCGAGCAGGCCCCGGAGCTCGGCGCTGCGGCCGCGGGCCTGCGGCGCCTCGGCGGCGGACAGCAGCCCGCTCATGACCTCGAGGGTCACCTGGTGGGCGGGGATGCCGAGGCGGGCCCCGGCGTGCGTGAGGATCGTGGTGCGGTCGCGGTCCATCCGGACGCGGCGCTCCATCTCGCCCTGGATCTCGGCCATGATCGTCAGGACCTCGTCGACCCGGCGGGCGCGGATCGCCTGCCCCTGGCGCAGGACCTGCTCGAGCAGGCGGCGCGAGGACGCGAGCTGCTCGTCGAGGTGCTGCAGGACGGCGCTGCCGAGCTGCGTCGCCGCCTCCGCCTGGCCGACCAGGGCGGTCACTTGCCCG
>JAICJK010000039.1 GCA_025928415.1 Solirubrobacteraceae bacterium
GAGGACGGCGGCGAGCGCGGCCGGCGCCGCGGCCGCTGTGGTCCGCCGGCGCATCAGATGTCCGCCGGGCAGGGCGCGGCGCCCGCCTTGCGCCGGGCGCGCTCGGCCAGGACGTCGCCGGCGATCGCCATGGCCGGCATCCGCGCCATCGCCAGCGCGAGGTCCCCGAAGGCCAGCGTCTGGGCGCGCATCCGCGCGAAGTCGATCGAGGCCAGCCCGAACGCCGGGTCGTAGAGGGACGCCGGCGCGGAGATCAGCGCGACGGTGGGCAGCAGCGCCTCGGCGTAGGGCGTGCCCTCCCCGCCGAAGTTGCAGTGCTCGGCGGCGCGCCCCGGGTCGGTCCCGTCGGCGCCGACGAGCAGCGCCGTCCGGTCGAGGCGGTGGCGGACCACGGTGCGGCGGGTCGCGGCGCGCAGCGCCGCGCTGGGCGTGACGAAGACCTGCGTCAGCTCCGGGCGCCCGGACAGCCGCAGCTCGCGGCCGGGGTGCCCCGGCCGCGGCACCGCCCGGTACTCGCGCGCGCCGAGGTGCTCGAGGACGATGACCCCGGCCACGCGCCCGCGGTCGTAGGCGCGGTCCAGCTCGCGCGCGAGCACGCCGGCGCCGCCGTGGCGGCGGCGCGGCGAGGCCACGCGCTGGTAGAAGTGCGCGGTCGGGAAGGCGAGCTCGATCGTCCGCGCCCGGCAGGCCCGCGGCAGGCGGGCCAGCGACCGCGCCAGCGCGAGGATCGCGACGGGCCCGTTGTCCTCGACGGCGTTGGTGCCGTCGGTGTGGCTCTCGATCACCAGCCGCTGCGCGCTGCGGCCGGGCAGCGTGGCCAGCAGCGTGCGCGTGGTGACGTGGGGGCGGCGCGCGCGCAGCGTGAGCGTCGCCCGCGCGCCGGGGTCGGCCTGCAGCGCGGTGGTCAGCGCCTGCGCCTCGTCGGCGCCGAGGAACACGCCCGGGACCTTCCACGCGCGGCCCTCGTAGGGCTCGAAGTGCCCGCGCAGCTGCGCGCGCGGCAGGTCCTTGAGGAAGATCACGCCGGCGGCGCCGGCGGCCCCCGCGTCGCGCAGGTCCTGCACGCGGGCGTTGTAGTTGAGGAAGTCGCCCTCGAAGGTCGCGGCCGGGTCGAGCGTGTGGTGCGGGTCGTAGAGGGCGAAGCCGAGCGCGCCGGGCGCGAAGACCCCGAGCGGGACGCTGCCGGGCGGGGCGTCGCGGACGACGATGCGCCCGGCGGCGTTCGCGGCGGTGATCGGCTGCGCGTCGGGGATCGAGACCAGGGGCGCGCCCACGCCGCCGGCGGCCGTCGGGCGCGAGTACGGGACCGGCGACGCGACGGGCAGCGTCAGCGTGCGCCCGCCGGCCTGCACGCGGAGCGCCGCCGACCGCGGCGCCCAGGCGTCGATGCGAAAGCCCCGCGAGCTGACGCGCAGGCCGGGCACGGCGCGCAGCTCGCGCTCGAGCCACGCGACCATCCGCCGCTGGGCGGGGCTGCCGGTGGGGCGCGGGCCGTAGGACCACTCCTTGGCGTTCAGGGCGCGCAGCTCGGCGGCGCTCGCGAGGCTCGAGGGGTCGAGGCGCGCGGGACATGAGGCCCGCGCGGCGGCAGCGGGAGAGACGGCGGGCGCGGCGCCGGCCGGCGGAGCGAGCGCCAGCGCGGCCAGCACCGCCGGCAGCGCGATCGCGCTGCGACGCCGCCCCGTCTCGTGCCCCAGGCCCATGCGCCGCTAAGCTAACTGACCGGAAGTTACCTGTCCAGCGAGGAGCGCATGTCCGGTACCGCCCCCACCCGCAAGCGCCTGCCGCGCGCCGAGCGCGAGGCCCGGATGCTCGACGCCGCCGATCGGGTCTTCGGCGAGAAGGGCTTCCAGGCGGCGCCGATGGAGGAGATCGCCGAGGCGAGCGGGATCACCAAGGCGCTGCTGTACCAGTACTTCGGCTCCAAGGAGGGCCTCTACGCGGCCTGCGTGGAGCGCGGCCGGGCCGAGATGTTCGCCGACATCGAGGCCGCGCTGGCCGCGGTGGCGCCGGGGCCGCAGCGCCTGCGGGTCTTCGCCGAGCGCTACTTCGACAACCTCGAGGCCCACCGCGGCTCCTGGTGGCTGCTCTACGGCGAGGCGCCGGCCGCGGCGGTCAACGCGATGCGCGAGCGCAACGCGGAGGCGATCGCCCGCGCGCTGGGCGGCGGGCTGGCGCCGGGCGTCCGCCCGCCCGACGCGGACGAGCTGGCGGTGCTCGCCCATGCGCTCGTCGGGGCGGGCGAGCAGCTCGGGCGCTGGTGGATCGCCCGTCCCGAGGTGGCCAAGTCAGCGGTCGTCGAGCACTTCCTCACGATCGCCGGCGGCGCGATCGGGGCCGTCGTCAGCGCCGCCGGCCGGCGCCCGCAACGCGCACGGCGGCGCTGAACACGCGCGTCCTCGCGCCCGGGGCGTCCTGCTGGACCCGGTTCCCGGGCCCTAGGTCCACGGCGATCCGCAGCCGGCCGCCGCGCCCGGCGACGCGCGTGGCCGCGTGCGTGCCGCGACGGTCGCGGACGCGCACGCGCAGGCGCTCCCCGGGCCGGTACAGCGGGGGGGTCGTGACGCGCGCGGTGCCGCTGCCGCGCAGCGTGAAGCCACGCCTGCTCGCGGCACGCAGCTCGCTGAACTCCAGCGCCGGGCGATGCACCGCCACGCGCCAGCCGTAGGCGCCGTAGCGCGGCTCGACGGCGCGGAAGGTCACGCGGGCGGGCGGGGCCGCTGGGTGCCGGAAGCTCGCCATCAGCTCCGGCAGCGTCTCGCGCAGGTCGCGCTGCCAGTACGGCCACAGGTGGCCGCCCGGCCCGTAGTCGTCCCACACATGCCCGATGTGCAGGGACGCGAGCCGCTCGTGGAAGCTGACGCTCATCTGGTGGACCGCCAGCTCGACGACGTCGCCCCCGCCGAACGGCCCGCCGGGCTGCCCGTTGCCCGTGCGCACCACCAGGCGCAGGCCGCGGAGGTTCGGCGCGAGGTCGGTCGGGTTGTGCCCGCGCCAGCGGATCTCCTGGGTGGCCCGCGGCCCGAACGGCTCGTCCCCCGTGATCGCGATGTCGAGCGGGTTGTTCGTGTCGACGGCCCCCGAGAAGCTCGCCGCCGCGCCGAACAGGTCGGGGTGGCGCGCCGCGTAGCTCATCGCGCCGAAGCCGCCCATCGACAGCCCGGCGATCGCCCGCCCCCCGCGGCCGGCGACCGTCCGGTAGCGGCGGTCGATGAACGGGATCAGCTGATCGACGTGGTAGTCCTCCCACTCGGGCGGGCCGCCGCGGCCGCCGTGGTACCAGTTCGCGTAGCCGCCGCCGGCGCCCGACGCGGGCATCACGACGATCAGCGGCGCGCCGCGCGTGATCGCCTCGGCATCGCCCTGCACGGTCCAGCTCCGCTGGTCGCCGATCGCGCCGTGCAGCAGGTAGAGCACCGGGTAACGGCGCTGCGAGCGCGCGTAGCCGGACGGCAGCAGCACGCGCACGCGCGCGGGGCCGGCGACGGCGGGCGTGCGCAGCGTGAGCTCGCTCAGGCGCGCGTCGATCCGCTCGGAGCCGGTGAGCGTCAGGTCCGCGGCGTGGGCGGCGGGCGCCGTCGCCAGGCAGGCGAGCGCGACGGCCGGCACCGCGCGGGCGACGCTCCGGCGCGACCGCCGCCTCGCCGGCCCCACCTGCCCCTCAGCCCGCCGTGGCCGGCTCGGGCGCCTGCGGCGCCGGCGCGCCGGGCCCGCGGGCCTCCCCCGCCTTCAGGAGCCGCTCGCGCAGCTCGGCCTCCTCCTCCGGGGACGGGTCCCAGGCGCTGACGTCGGGCAGGTCGTCGAGCGACATGAGGCCGAAGAGCTTGAGGAAGCGCGGCGTCGTGCGGTACAGCGCGGCGCCGAACGGCGACCGGCCGGCCTCCTCGATCAGCCCGCGCTCGAGGAGCGTGCCCGACGCCGAGTCGGCGCTGACGCCGCGGATGCGGGTGATCTCGGGCCGCGAGACGGGCTCCAGGTAGGCGACGATCGCGAGCGTCTCGGCCTGCGCCGGGGTCAGCGGCGGCGTGCGGGGCTTGGCCAGCAGGCGGCGCGCCGCGTCCTCGGCGTCCGGCGAGGTGGTCAGCGTCAGGCCGCCCGCGACCTCCTTGAGCTCGAGGCCGCGGCGCCCCGGGGCGCAGGCGGCGCGCAGCTCGGCGACGGCCTCGTCGAGCTCCTGCGCCGAGCACGCGCAGGCCGCCAGCAGGTCCTCGCGCGCGACGGGGTCCGCCGACAGGAACAGCAGCGCCTCGACCGTCCGCGCCAGCTCGCCGGTCACGACGCCACCGCCCGGGCCGCGGTCGCGTGCCCCGCCGCGCGAGGCTCGATGCGGATCGGCCCGAACGACTCGGCCTGCACCCAGTCGGCCTCGCCGCGCTTGTAGAGCTCCAGCAGGCCGAACAGCGTCACCGCGACCGTCACGCGGTCGGCGCCGCGAACGGCGTCGTCGAACGAGCAGGCGCCGCGCCGCAGCAGCTCGCGCAGGTGGGTCAGGCGCTCGGCCACCGTGACCCGCGGCATCGACAGGTGGCGCAGCGAGATCGGCTCCGGCATCCGCAGCAGGCCGCCGACGGCCCTGCCGAGCTGGGCGGGGTCGTACACGCCCTCCGCCTCGGGGTCGAGCTGCGCGCGGCGCAGCCCGGCGGGCAGCGGGGCGCAGCGGTAGCGATGGCCGTGCTCGGCGGCCAGGCGCTCGGCGAGGTGCTCGGCCGCGCGGCGGTAGCGGCGCGCCTCCAGCATCCGCGCCAGCAGCTCCTCGGCCGCCTCGCCGGGCTCGAGGTCGAGCTCCTCCTCGGCCTCGCGCGGCAGCATGAGCCGCGACTTCAGCTCGAGCAGCGCCGCGATCAGCACGAGGAACTCGGTGGCCACCTCGAGGTCGAGCTCGCCGCGCGCCTCGAGCACGTCGAGATAGGACACGACGACGTCGGCCAGCTCGACCTCCAGCAGGTCGACCTCCTCGCGGAGCACGAGCGTCAGCAGCAGATCGAACGGCCCGGAGAAGACCTCCAGGTCGAGCTCGAGATCGGCGACGAGCATGGCGCCCACGCTACCGGGGCCGGCGGTCGCGACCCTAGGAGCCCGGGTGGAGGTTCGGGTGCCCCGGCCCCGGCCAGGGGGCGAGCATCAGCAGCAGCAGCGCGTCCTGCACCGCGCGCACCTCGTGGCGCTCCTGCGGCGCCCAGTGCACCAGGCCGCCCGCGCCGATCTGCCGGGCCGCCCCGTCCGCCTGCACCTCGACCGTCCCGTCGTGCACGTGCAGCCAGGCGTGCTCGTGCACCTCGTGCTCCTGCAGCTCCTCGCCGGCCGGGAGCCGCAGGGCGATCACGCGCGCCGCGCCCTCGTCCGAATGCAGCACGACGGGCTGGCGCGGCTGGACGTCGATGCTCGTCAGGTCCCAGGAGTCCATGCCCTCAGACGATGCCAGGTCCGGGGGACGCGCGGGGCTCAGCGCGGCGGCCCGACCCCCATCGCCTCGCGCACGTCGGCCAGCACCGGCCGCGCGAGCGCTCGCGCCTTCTCCGCCCCCGCGGCAAGGACGGCCTCCAGCGCGGCCTCGTCGGCGCGCAGCGCCTCGTAGCGCTCGCGCACGGGCGCGAGCATCGCGGTCACCGCCTCGGCCGCGGCGGCCTTCAGGTCGCCGTAGCCGCGCGCGCCGGCGAGGTCGGCCTCGACCTGCGCGGGCGCCACGCCGCGGGCGACGGCGATGATGTCGATCAGGTTCGTCACGCCGGGCTTGTCCGGCGCGCGGCGGATCTCCGTGCCCGAGTCGGTGACCGCGCGGCGCAGCTTCCTGGCGATGGCCGCCGGCTCGTCGAGGACGTGGACGGTCCCGTCCGCGGTCGATCCCGTCGTCGACATCTTGCGCGTCGGGTCCTGCAGGTCCATGACCCGCGCCCCGACCTCCGGGATCCGCGCCTCGGGCACCACGAGCAGGCCCTCGCCGTAGCGCGCGTTGAAGCGCCGGGCGACGTCGCGCATGAGCTCCAGGTGCTCGCGCTGGTCCTCCCCCACGGGGACCTCGCCGGCCCGGTAGGCCAGCACGTCGGCGGCCATCAGCTCGGGGTAGAACAGCAGCCCCGCGCTGATCAGCTCGCGCTGGGCGGCCGACTTGTCGCGGAACTGGTGCATCCGGTTGAGCTCGCCGATCGCGGTCACCGACGTCAGCAGCCAGGTCAGCTCGGTGTGCTCCTGGACGTCGCTCTGGCGGAACAGGATGCAGCGCGCGGGGTCCAGGCCGGCGGCGAGCAGCAGCGCCGTGAGGTCGTAGAGCCCGGTCCGCAGGGCCGCCGGGTCGTAGGGCACGGTGATCGCGTGCAGGTCGACGATGCAGTAGACGGCCTCGCCGCGGTCCTGGCCGTCGACGTACTGGCGGATCGCGCCGATGTAGTTGCCCAGGTGCTTGCGGCCGGTGGGCTGGATGCCGCTGAAGATCCTCACGGGCGCGGGACGCTAGCGCTCCGCCCCGCCGGGGTCGGCCCCGGGGCTCGCCGCGCCCGCCTCGCCCGGCAGCCGGACCAGCGCCGCCCACGCGAGGTCGTGCCCGGCGCCGCCCTCCTGGGCCAGCAGCAGGCGCCCGGTGCTGAGCAGGTGGGCGCGCATCGCCGCGGCCGCCGCGGCCCCGTCGCGCGCGCGCAGCGCCGCCATGATCGCGTCGTGCTCGGCGAGGATCGCGCCGAGGTCGCGCGACCGGCCGACGGTCGAGGCGCCGCGGAAGCGCACGGCGTCCCTGAGCTGGGCGACGATCTCGGCCAGCCGGCGGTTGCCCGCCGCCAGCAGCAGCGCGGCGTGGAAGGCCCGGTCGTGGGCCATGAACGCCGCCTCGTCCCCGGCGCCCGCCGCGGCGCGCATCGCGGCGAGCTCGCGGCCGAGCGCGTCGAGCGCGGGCGCGTCGAGCAGCTCGCAGGCCCGCTCGGTCGCCGGCACCTCGAGCAGCAGCCGCAGCCCGAAGACCTCCTCGAGGTCGTGCAGCGAGGTCTCCAGCACGCGCACGCCGCGGTTGCGCTCGAAGCGGACCATCCCCTGGCGCTCGAGGACCAGCAGCGCCTCGCGTACGGGGGTCCGCGACACGCCGAACTGACCCGCCAGCAACGCCACGGAGTAGCGCTCCCCGGCGACGAGGCGGCCGTCGACGATCGCGTCGCGCACGGCCTCGGTGACGCGCGCGGCCAGCGTGGCGGGCGCCGTGTCGTCCAGCGGCGCGAGGGCGTCGTGCGGGGCGGCGGGCACGCCGCCACCCTACCCCGCCGCCCGGGTAGCATGCGACATGTGACGGACGTGGACCACGCCGAGCTCGCCCGCGCGCTCGCCGCCGTGGTCGGCCCCGGCCACGTCCTCGCCGACGACGAGCTGCGCGCGCCGTTTCAGACCGACTGGACCGGGCGCTTCGCGGGCCGCGCGGCGCTGGTCGTGCGCCCCGCCGACGGCGGCGAGGTCGCCCGCGTGCTGGCCGCCTGCCACGAGCGCCGGATCCCCGTCGTCCCCCAGGGCGGCAACACGGGGCTGGTGGGCGCCTCCGTCCCGCGCGGCGGGGAGGTCGTCCTCAGCCTGGCCCGCCTCGGCGCGCTGGGCCCCGTCGACCGCGCGAGCGGCCAGGTCGAGGCCGGGGCCGGGGTGACGCTCGCCGCGCTGCAGTCCCACGCCCGCGACGCCGGCCTCGACGCCGGCGTGGACTTCGCCTCCCGCGACTCCGCGACGCTCGGGGGCCTCGTGGCCACCGACGCGGGCGGGACGCGCGCCGTGCGCCACGGGACCGTGCGCGCCCGGATCGCCGGGCTGGAGGCCATCCTGGCCGACGGGACCGTGATCGACCGGCGCTCGGGATTGCTCAAGGACAACGCCGGCTACGCGCTGGACGCGCTGATCGCCGGCAGCGAGGGCACGCTGGCCGTGGTGACCCGCGTGCGCTGGCGCCTGGTGGCGCGGCTGCCCGCGCGCGTGGCGGCGCTCGTCCCGCTGGGCGGCCTGGGCGAGGCCGCGGCGCTGCTCGCGGTGCTGCGCCCGGCGCTGCCGTCCCTCGAGGCGATCGAGTTCCTGCTCGACGACGGGCTGCAGCTCGTGATGGACCACCTGCACCTGCCCGCGCCGGTGCCCGAGCGCCGCCCGGCCTACGTGCTCGTCGAGTGCGCGGCGCGCGCGGACCCGACCGAGGAGCTCGCCGAGGCGCTCGGCGCGGCGGGCGTGCAGGACGCGGTCGTGGCCACCGACACCGCCGAGCGCGAGCGGCTGTGGCGCTTTCGCGAGGCCCACACCGAGGCGATCTCGGCCGCCGGCGTGCCCCACAAGCTCGACGTCGGCGTGCCGCTGGAGCGCCTGGCCGACTTCGCCGCGCGCGTCCCCGCCGCCGTGGCCGAGGCGGCGCCGGGCGCGCGGACGATCCTCTTCGGCCACCTGGGCGACGGCAACGTCCACGTCAACGTGCTCGGCGCGCCGCCCGGCGACCCGGCGCTCGACGAGGCGGTGCTGCGGCTCGTGGCCGCCTGCGGCGGGACGATCAGCGCCGAGCATGGCGTCGGCGTGGCCAAGGCCGCCTGGCTGCACCTGATCCGGCCCCCCGGCGAGCTGGCCGCGATGGCGGCGATCAAGGCCGCGCTGGACCCGCGCGGGATCCTCAACCCCGGCGCGGTGCTCGCGCCCGGCAGCGCTGCGCCGCCGCGCTGAGCGGGATCGTGCGACCCGCGCCGAGCGGGGCCCGGGCCGGCGCACCGGCCGTCCCCGCCCGCGGGAGCCGACAACGTGGCCTGTAGCATGCTACGGGTGAGCGAGACCCCGGCGCGCCCTGCCCACGAGACCGTGTTCACGGTCGAGGCGACACCGCTGAAGTTCGGGCCCGGGGCGTCCGCCGAGGCGGGCTGGGAGCTCGCGCGGCTGGGCGCGCGGCGCGCGATGGTGTGCTCGGACCCGGAGGTCCGGCGGCTGGGCGTCACCGAGCGGATCACCGCCCAGCTCGACGCCGAGGGCATCGCCTTCGAGGTCTACGACGACATCCGCGTGGAGCCCAGCGACGAGTCGTTCGCCACCGCGGCGGCGTTCGCCCGCGAGGGCGCCTTCGACGCCTTCGTCTCGATCGGCGGCGGCTCGACGATCGACACCGCCAAGGTCGCCAACCTGATCTCGACGCACGGCGGCGAGGTCGTCGACTACGTCAACGCGCCCGTCGGCGGCGGCCGCAAGCCCGCCGGCCCGCTCAAGCCGCACCTGGCGATCCCGACGACCTCGGGCTCGGGGTCGGAGGCGACGACGGTCGCCGTGCTCGACGTCCGATCGCAGGGGGTCAAGAGCGGGATCTCGCACCGCTTCCTGCGCGCCTCGCAGGCGATCGTCGACCCGGAGCTGACCCGCACGCTGGCCGCCGAGGTCACCTCGTCGGCGGGACTCGACGTGATCTGCCACGCGGCCGAGTCGTTCCTGGCGCGGCCGTTTCAGACCCGCGAGCGCCCCGCCTCCCCCGGCGACCGCCCGCCCTACCAGGGCTCCAACCCGGTCGCCGACCTGTGGTCCTCGCGGGCGCTGGAGGACGGCGGGCGCTTCCTGCGCCGGGCGGTGGCCGACCGCGACGACGTCGAGGCGCGCGGGCGGATGATGCTGTGCGCGAGCCTGGCCGGGATCGGCTTCGGCTCGGCCGGCGTCCACATCCCCCACGCCTGCGCCTATCCGATCGCCACCGGGACCCACGCCTACCAGCCCGCCGGCTACCCGGACGACCACCCGTTCGTCCCCCACGGGCACTCGGTGATCGTGACGTCCCCGGCCGCCTTCCGGTTCACCTACGAGGCGGCGCCCGAGCGCCACATCCACGTCGCCGAGCTGCTGGCCGGCCGCCCGATCGGAGCCGGCGAGCGGGGCCCGGAGACGCTGCCGCGCGTGCTGTCGGAGCTGATGCGCGACGTCGGCGCGCCGAGCGGCCTGCGCGAGCTCGGCTACGAGGAGGACGACATCCCGGCGCTCGTGCAGGGCGCGCTGAAGCAGCAGCGCCTGCTCGTCCTCGCGCCGCGCGAGCCGAGCGCCACCGACCTCGAGCGCATCATGCGCGAGTCGCTGGAGAACTGGTAGCCGGCCGGGCCCGAGCCGCCTGGCAGGTGCGGTTCGGGGGCCTGCCGCGAGCGTTCTGGCCGGTCTGGGGCGGCGCGCTCGTCAATCGCGCGGGCGGGTTCGTCGAGCCGTTCCTCGTCCTCTACTTCGCGCACCGCGGGGTCGGCACGACGACGATCGGGCTGCTGGCCGCGCTGACCGGGGTCGGCTCGCTGATCTCCCAGCCCGTCGGCGGCATCCTGGCCGACCGCATCGGGCGCCGGGAGACGATCGCGCTGGGGATGGCCGGCGCAGCGGCTTCCTTCGTCCTGCTCGGCCTCGCCCGGCCGCTCTGGCTGCTGGCCGTGGCCGCCGTCCTCGCCGGGGGCTTCGTCGACCTCTACCGGCCCGCGTCCAGCGCGCTGGTCGCCGACATCGTCCACCCGGCGGACCGCCCGCGCGCCTACGCCCTGCAGTTCTGGGTCGTCAACGCCGGCTTCGCGCTGGCTGCGGGGCTGGCCGGCGTGCTGGCCGAGGCGGGCTACGGGCTGCTGTTCGCCTTCGACGGGCTGACCTGCCTGGCCAGCGCCGCGATCGTCTGGCGCGACACGGCCGGCGTGCCGCGGCCGCCGCGGGCCGCGGGCGACCGCGGCGGCCTGGGGCCCGCCTTCGGCGACCGGGTGCTGCTCGCCTTCGTCGGCCTCACCGCCGCCGGCGCCTGCGTGTACTTCCAGGCCTACTCGACGCTCGCGCTGGCGATGCGCGCCGACGGGCTCGCGCCGTCGACCTACGGCGCGACCGTGGCGCTCAACGGCACGATGATCGTCCTCGTGCAGCCGATCGTCGCGCCGTGGCTGCTGCGCCGCCGGCGCGTCGCGGTGCTCGCGTCGGGCCAGGCGCTCATCGGCCTCGGCTTCGGGCTGGAGGGGCTGGTCGCGTCGTACGCCGGCTACGCGCTGCCCGTGCTGGTGTGGACCGCGGGCGAGATCGGCTTCCAGGCGCTCGCCGGCGCCGTCGTCGCCGACCTCGCGCCGCGCGCGCTGCGCGGCCGCTACCAGGGCGTCTACGGCCTGAGCTTCGGGGCGGCCGGCGCCGTCGCGCCGGTCGCGGGCGCGGCGGTGCTCGCCGGGCCC
>JAICJK010000440.1 GCA_025928415.1 Solirubrobacteraceae bacterium
CGGCGGGCCCGCTCCTCGGCGTCCAGCCGGGCGACCATCGCGTCGACGTCGGCCGCCAGCCGCGCGATCTCGTCGCTGCCGCGGACCTCGGTGCGCACGTCGCGGCGCCCGTCGCCGACGGCGGCCAGCGTCGCCCGGACGGCGCCGAGGTCGGCGAGCGCGCGGCGGCCGGCCAGCAGCGCCGTCCAGGCGGCCAGCGCCCCCGCGTAGACGACGACGAGCGCGGTCATCGCCGCGTCGTGGCCGGAGACGAACATCAGGCCCGCGAACAGCGCGACGGCGACGACGACCTGCAGCGCGCCGAGCCCCGCGACGAGCGCGAACTGCCGGCGCAGCCCACCGAGCCGCGCGCGCCGCGCGACCAGCGCGCCGGTCGCCAGGACGGTCGCGCAGCCCAGCGGCGCGAGGATCGCGAGCGTCAGCACGCCCGCCCGCGTCCCGTAGCCGGCCAGCGCGACGGCGGCCGCGACGATCGCCAGCCCGACCGCCAGGCGCAGGCCGCCGGCGGGGCTCACGGCGCGAACCGGTAGCCGACGCCCCAGACCGTCTCGAGATGGCGGGGGACCTCGGGGTCGGGCTCGATCTTGGTGCGCAGCCGCCGCACGTGGACGGTGACGGTCGACGTGTCGGAGTAGAACGCGTGGCCCCAGACGTGGTCCATCAGCTCGTCGCGGCTGAACGCCCGTCCGGGACGGCGCGCGAGGAACAACAGCAGCTCGAACTCGCGCTGGGTGAGGACGACCTCCTCGCCCGCGGCCACGACCCGCCGGCCGCCCGGGTCGATCTGGAGGCCATCGAAGACGAGCGCTGGCTCGTGGTCGGTGACCGTGTCCACGCGGCGCAGCACGGCGTCCACCCGCGCGACGAGCTCGGCGGGGGAGAACGGCTTGACGACGTAGTCGTCGGCGCCCAGGCGCAGGCCGATGACGCGGTCGGACTCCTCGCCCTTGGCGGTCAGCAGGATGATCGCGGTGCGCCGCTCGGCGCGCTCGCGCACCCGGCGCATGACCTCCAGGCCGTCCATGCCCGGCATCATCAGGTCCAGGACGATCAGGTCCGGCCGCTGCGAGGCCACGGCGGCGATCGCCTGCGGGCCGTCCGCCGCCACGCGCGTCTCGTACCCCGAGCGCTCCAGGTAGCGCGACACGATCTCGCCGATCGTCGGCTCGTCGGCGACGACGAGGCCCGAGCCGCGGCGCGGGGGGTGGGCCATGCGGCGAGTCTCGCAGCGCGCCGGGTCCCGCGCGACGGGCCGGGGACGCAGTTCACCGGATGTTCAGCGGTCCGTCAGCGGTCCGGCGCGACCGCGGCGGGGCTGCGACGTTCCAGCCGGGCGCGCAGCACGCCGCCGAGCGCGCCGAGCGCCGCGCCGGACACGCAGGTGAAGATCGCGAGCACGACGGCCGGATGGGGGAGGGCGACCTCGGCATGGGTGTTCGCGAGGTCGTGGACGATCACGATCGCTGCGCCGAACAGCAGGCCGCCGAGCGCGCCGCGCTGCGCGCCCGCCGCGGCGCCCAGGTGCTCGATGCCCGCGCCGAGACCGCCGAGGATGGCCACCGGCGCGGCGAGCACGAGGTAGAGCGCCGCGTTGACGCCGAGCGCCCAGCCGCACAGGGCCCCGTAGGCGATCGGCAGGACCACCGCGAGCGCGACCCGCAGCACCGGCGCCCGCGCGGCCAGCAGCGGCGGGAGGAGCAGCGAGCCTGAGGCCTGGGTCGCCATCGGGCGAACCTACGCCCCTCGCGCGCGCCGCGCCACCGGCGGGTGCTGCAAGGCGCCTGCCACGCCGCCGCGCGGCGCAGGGGTCCGGCGGCCGGGGGAGAACCAGGCAGCAGTCGAACTTGACGAGGGAGAGGGACCATGTCTTCAGCTGAGCGGCCGGAGGACCAGGGCATCGAGCTGGCGCCGGACGGAGTCGTGCCGGCGTCCGCGGTGGCGCGGATCGCGGCCGCGAGCGGCTGCGCCGGCCCGTCGGCCTGCGGGGGCGGCCAGGGCTGCGCCTGCGAGCACGCCACCCGCGCCGCCGCGCTGTCGTGCTGCGGCGACCCGTCGCGCTATCCGTGGCGCGCCGACGAGGTCGAGCGGGCGGCGGACGTCGTCGTCGCCGCGCTCCTCGTCCTCGGGTAGGCGCGCCGACGCCGCTCGGGGCGCGTGAGCTGGCGCGCGCGCTCGCGCAGCAGCCCGATGAGCTCCGCCGTCGGGCGGAACGGGTCGCCGAGCGCAGCGGGGCCGTGCAGCGCGACGGCCGCCCACAGCTCGCCGCCGACCTCGGCGACGAGCAGCGGGCCGGCGGGGACGGCCTGGGAGTCGAGCGCGGCCAAGCGCGCGACGGCCTCGTCGTCGTCGGGGAAGGCGTAGCGGATCGTCACGGCCGGGGCGAGGCGCGGAGCCATCGGTGGTCCATTTCGTAGAGGCTCGGGGCAAGATGACCGGCCCATATCTGGCGGTATGGGCCGGTCAATGGCATGATTGGCCGATGGCCAGCCGCGATCAAGGGCCAATCAGCAGCCATTTCGTCTCGGCCGAGCTGCTCGTGTCGCTCCTCGGCGCCTGGACGCGCCGCGCCGGGCCGCGCTACGTGCGCCTGGCCGACGGGCTCGAGGAGCTGCTGGGCCAGGACGGCGTGCCCACCGGGGCCCGTCTGCCGTCCGAGCGCGAGCTCGCGGCGCGCCTGGGGGTCAGCCGCGGGACCGCGGTCGCGGCGTACGCGGCGCTGGCCGAGCGCGGGCTGGTCGTCCGGCGCCAGGGCAGCGGCACGCGCGTGGTCGCCGACGGCGGCCCGGGGGCGCGCGGGGTGCTGCGCAACCCGCAGTTCAGCCGCTTCGTCACCGGCCCCGAGGTCCCGATCGACCTGTCCTTCGGCGCGCCGTACCTCGACGCGCTCGTCGCGGGGCTCCACGCGCGGGCGGCCGACGCGGCGGCCGCCGGCGTCCCTCCGCACGGGTACGCGCCGCTCGGCCTGCCGGGCCTGCGCGAAGCCCTCGCCGCCCGGACGACCGCGCGCGGCGTCCCCTGCCGCCC
>JAICJK010000014.1 GCA_025928415.1 Solirubrobacteraceae bacterium
GAACGACGTCGTGCCGAAGCGGCGCATCGCAACGGCGTCGGCGAGGAACGCGAACCTGCTCCGGACCGCCCGTGCCGTGGCGAGTTGCCCCGCCAGCAGCACGGGCCGCAACCGGCGCTCGAGCAGCAGGACGCAGGGCCGCGATGGGCACGAGACCGGGCGCTTGGCGAGCCCCGCGGCCGCGGCGGTCGCGTCTCGCAGCCGCTTGACCGTCCGGCCCAGCGGCGCGACGAACGCCCGCCCCCGGACCACGAGCGCCCGGCGCTCGGCCAGGATCGCGGCGATCGGCTTCGGCGGCCTGGGCCGGCGGAGCTGGATGAAGTGGGGCGGCGTGCAGTTGAGCGCCCGGGTGTACTCCTCGATCGAGTGGATCCGGCGCGGGTTGGCGGCGAGGACGCCCACCATCTGCGCCAGGGAAAGCCTGCACGAGCTCTGCAGCTGCTTGAGCTGCGCCGCCACGTTGCGCTCGTTGAGCCCGGTGGCGGCGTCGGGGCAGGGCGTCATCACCTCGCCCTCCCAGAACTCGGCCCACCCCTCGTTGAAGGCGAACCCGGAGTTCGTCGGATCGCACGACGTGGCGCTGTGATGGCGGAGGTACCAGTAGTAGAGCGCGTCGCCCAGGAAGTGCGTGCGGCTCCCGTCGTACCGGTGTCGCACGACATGGGCGAACTCGTGCTTGGCCGTGGACACGGTGGCGGTGCCGGTCGCGACGCCGACGGTGCTGTAGACGGCGTAGCCGGAAGGCCACCAGATGTCGTCGTAGAGGGTGAACGGCGTCCCCGCAGTGACGGCCCCGGCCTCGGCCGTCGTGACGCCCTGCGGGGGAGCGCTGCCGACCTGCTCGCGGTACTCGCGGCCCGCGTCGGACAGCGCGTTCCAGAGCACGCACTGATAGCCGGAGACGCCCTGGGTCCCGTAGTCGTGGAGCGGAACGTCGTTCTGGCTGCGCAGCGTGTCGGCGAACCAGTCCCACGGCCAGGGGAAGTCGTGGACGGCGGCGTCCTCGCCGACGAGCACGACCCGCAGGAACCAGTTCGACTCGTCGCCCGAGATGCGGAAGGCCCAGCCGCCGTCGCCGTTGGCCCGCGCGACGTTGCGCAGCCTGATGTTCGGCGGCAGCTTCGGGAGCCACCGCACGCGCTGCTCCCACAGCTCGACCCGCGCGCCGGCCAGCGGCCGCCCGTCGGCGTTGCACTTGAAGGCGCCGCGGTACTGCGTCGTCGCCCCGTGGGCGACGGGCGCGCCCGCCGGCGTCGCCGCGGCCGTTGCCGTGGCGACGACCACCGCGGCGGACAGCCATGCGCGCATCCGACGGCGCATCGTCGTCCTGCCCACCCCCATCGGCCGAGGCTACATCCGGCCGGCCGGCGGCCGGCGGGGAGGTTCGGCCCCCCTGGTGGGGGCGTTTACAGCAGCGGCGCGAGGACCTCCGCCAGCGCCTCGGCCTGGTCGGGGTGCGCGCTGGTGACCTCGGCGCCGACGACGTCGCACGCCCCGGCCACCAGGTCGAGCAGCCGGTGGAGCTGGTCGAGCTGCAGGCCGCCGGGCGCCGGGAACGACGCGGGCAGGACGTCGGGGTCCAGGACGTCGAGGTCGAGATGGATGAAGACGCGGCGCCCGTCGAGCAGGTCGGCCAGCGCGCCGGGCCGCTCGACCGTGCCGACCCCGTGCGTCTCCAGCAGCACGCGCTCCGGGCCCTCGAGGTCGCGCACGCCGAACATCACCACGCGCGCGGGGTCGAGCGTCGCGCCCTCGAAGCCCGTCTCCCAGATCCCGCACGCGCCCGCGAGGCACATGCCGCCGAGGAACTGCGACGACGTCGTCTCGGGCGTGAGGAAGTCGCCGTGCGCGTCGAGCCACAGCACCCACGCGTCGGGGTGGTGGCGGGCGACGACCGGCAGCGTGGTCACGCACACCGAGCAGCTCCCGGCGAGCAGGATCGGCACGCGGCCGGCCTCGAAGGCGTCGTCGAGCTGGCCGCCGGCCTCCAGCAGGCACCCGCGCGCGGAGCGCAGGTCCTCCGCCCACGCGGTGTGCCGCGGCTCGCCCACCGACCCGATCGCCCGCGCGCCCAGCCGCTCGCCGAGCGCCGCCGCGCCGGCCATCCCGTGCGCGTCGCGGTCGGAGGTCCGGCACAGCAGGGACACGAGCTGGCGCGTCCCGTCGGAGGGCGGCACGCTCAGCGGCCGGTCCACACGGGCTCCCGCTTCTCGAAGAACGCGCGGACGCCCTCCTGGATGTCCTCGGTGGAGAACGCGATCGTGAGCTGGGCGCGCAGGAAGTCCCACGCGTCCTCGAGCGCCATGTCCTGCTGGCGCCACAGCGCGTCCTTGCCCAGGCGCATCATCACGGGCGACTTGGCCGCGAGGCGGCCGGCCCAGTCGGCCACCGCCGCATCGAGCCCGGCGCGGGGGACGACCCGGTTGACGAGGCCCAGGCGCTCGGCCTCGCGGGCGTCGACGCGCTCGCCGAGCAGCAGCAGCTCGCTCATCTTCTTGCGGCCGATGTTGCGGCCGATGAGCGCGAGGATCATGAACGGGAACAGGCCGACGTTGATCTCGGGCGTGCCGAACGTCGCCTCCTCGGCGGCGACCACGAGGTCGCAGGCCAGCGCGAGCCCGAGCGCGCCGGCCAGGCAGTGCCCGTTGACGGCGCAGACCGTCGGCTTGCCGAGCTCGCCGATCAGCGCGAAGAGCTCGGGGAAGCGGGCGGTGGCCAGGTGCTTGTGGACCAGCGGGACGTCGGCGGCGAACCCGCCGAGGTTGCCGCCCGCGCTGAACGTCGTGGCGTGCGTGCTGGCCAGGACGACGCAGCGCACGGCGCCGTCCGCGCGCGCCGCGGCGAACGCCGCGAGCAGGTCCCCCAGCAGCTCGTCGGAGAGCGCGTTGCGCGTGTCCGGCTGGTCGAGCGCGATCGTGGCGACGCCGTCCGCCCCGACGTCGTAGCGCACCGTGGCGTACATCGCGCGGACCCTAGCGAGGGAGGCCCGAAGGCCACGGCGCGGCTCCGCAGAGTGAGAAGTGGGCAGTGCCACTCTTCACTTTCCCCCGGGCCGGCTGTACGGTCGGCGCATGTCCACCGCCGAGCCCGTCCTCAAGCCCGACTTCTCCGCCAGGCGCAAGCACTTCATCTTCACCGACGAGCACGAGCAGCTCCGCGAGTCGATCCGCGCGTTCGCGATCAAGGAGCTCGCCCCCCACGCCGCCGAGTGGGAGAAGACGACCTTCCCCGACTCCGTGTTCCGCCGCATGGGCGAGCTCGGCTTCCTGGGCCTCGACAAGCCGGAG
Source organism: Solirubrobacteraceae bacterium (assembly GCA_025928415.1). Taxonomy (GTDB): domain Bacteria; phylum Actinomycetota; class Thermoleophilia; order Solirubrobacterales; family Solirubrobacteraceae; genus Paraconexibacter. The sequence goes on from JAICJK010000014.1 coordinate 3,288, forward strand.
GAGTACGGCGGCGAGGGCGGCGACTACTACAGCTCGCTCGTGCTGGCCGAGGAGATCGTCAACGCGCAGTCCGGCGGGCTGGCGATGGGCCTCGCCGTCCACACCGACATGGCGATGCCGCCGATCCTCGCCTTCGGGACCGAGGAGCAGAAGCAGGAGTGGGTCGTCCCGGCGATCAAGGGCGAGAAGATCCTCTGCCTCGGCATCACCGAGCCCGACGCCGGCTCGGACGTGTCGGGCATCAAGACGCGGGCGGTCCGGGACGGCGGCGAGTACGTCATCAACGGCTCGAAGACCTACATCACCAACGGCCACCGCGCCGACGTGATCGTGCTCGTCACCAAGACCGACCCCGACGCGGGCTACGACGGGTTCACGCTGTTCCTCGTGCCGATGGACGCCCCGGGCGTCGTCCGCGAGAAGCGCCTGGAGAAGCTCGGCATGCACGCCTCGGACACCGCGCTGCTGGCCTTCCAGGACGTGCGCGTGCCCGAGACCGCGGTCCTGGGCCAGGTCGGCAAGGGCTTCTACCACATCATGTGGGAGCTCCAGGGCGAGCGGCTGATCGGCGCGGCCGGCTGCGTCGCCGGCGCCCAGCGCTGCTTCGAGCAGACGCTCAAGTACGCGCAGGAGCGCACGGCGTTCGGTCGCCAGATCGGCAAGTTCCAGGTGATCCGCCACAAGTTCGCCGAGATGGCGACGAAGATCGAGTCGGCGCGCCAGCTCACCTACACGACGGCATGGCGCTTCCAGAACGGCGAGTACCCCGTGCGCGAGATCTCGATGGCCAAGCTGCACGCCGCCCGGGTCGCCGTCGAGGTCGCCGACGAGTGCATCCAGATCCACGGCGGCGCCGGCTACATGGTCGAGTACGGCGTGGAGCGCGTCTGGCGCGACATGCGCCTGAACCGCATCGGCGCGGGCACCGACGAGATCATGCTCGACGTGATCGGGCGCTCCTACGGGCTCTAGGGACCCTAGGCGCCCCGGGCCGCGGCGGCGGTCGCGATGAGCTCGACGCACGTGGCGAGGTCGATGGCCGTCGAGTCGAGCACGAGGTGGTAGTGCGCGGGGTCGCGCGGGTCGGTGCGGTAGAAGTGGCGGACGTAGGCCTGCCGCGCGCCGTCGGTCTGCTCCATGTGGCGCTCGGCCGTCTCGCGGTCGACGTGCTCGAGGCGCATCGCCTGCTCCAGGCGCGCGTCGCGCGGGCCGTCGAGGCGGACGTGCAGGGCGCCTGGGTGGCCGGCGAGCACCACGGCGCCGCCGCGGCCGAGGATGATCGTGCGCCCGCCGGCGGCGTGCTCGTGGAGCACCTGCTCGGTGGCGCGCCGGTAGGCGTCCTCGTCCGGGATGTCGCCCGTGCCCTCGCCCCCCGTCCAGCCGTACATCGAGCCGAGCGGCGCCAGCCGCAGCAGCAGCCGGTCCAGCGCCGTGCGCACGGACTCGTCGTGCTCGACGGCGTCGTGCAGCGGGACCGCCAGGCGCTCGGCGACCGCGGTCGGGATCGCCCGGTCGACGAAGGCCAGGTCCAGGCGCTCGGCCAGGGCGGGGCCGACCTGGCTGCCGCCCGACCCGTAGGACGCGGACAGGGTGATGACCGTCATGGTGCGCCGTAGCATCGCTCACCATGCCCGCGCCCGTCGCCGACCCCGCCCCCCGCGCCCTCGAGCCGCCGTTCACGGCCGAGCACGAGGACCTGCGCGCGTCGATCCGGGGCTGGGTCGCCCGCGAGCTCGCGCCGCACGCCGCCGACTGGGAGCGCGCGCGCCACTTCCCCGACGCGGTCTTCCCCCGGCTCGCCGCGCAGGGGCTGCTCGGGCTGAAGTACCCGGCCGCGTACGGCGGTCAGGGCGGCGACGAGCTCCACGACGCGGTGCTCGTGCAGGAGCTCGCGCGCTGCGGCAGCGGCGGCCTGGCCGCGGGCATCGGCGCGCACATCTCGATCGCGACGCCCCCGATCTTCAAGTTCGGGACCGAGGACCAGAAGCAGCGCTACCTGGTGCCGGCGATCGCGGGGGAGAAGATCGCCGCGCTGGCGATCACCGAGCCGGACGCCGGCTCGGACGTCGCGTCGCTGCGCACGCGCGCCGAGCGCGTCGACGGCGGCTGGGTCGTCAACGGCTCGAAGATGTTCATCACCAACGGCGTGCGGGCGGACATCTACGTCACCGCGGTCAAGACCACGGCCCAGGGCGGCCACCACGGCATCAGCTTCCTGCTCGTCGACAAGCAGCCGGGGATGACCGCGACGCCGATCGAGAAGCTCGGCTGGCATGCCTCCGACACGGCGCTGATCGCCTTCGACGACGTCTGGGTGCCCGACGGCAACCTGCTCGGCCACGAGCACGAGGGCTTCGCGCTGATCATGGCCAACTTCCAGTGGGAGCGGCTCGTGATGGCGCTCGGCGCGGTGGCGGCGATGGAGGTCGCCTTCGAGCGGACGCTGGCCTTCACGCGCGAGCGCGTGGCCTTCGGCCGGCCGATCGCCCGCCACCAGGCCGTCCGCCACCGTCTGGCGGAGATCGCGACGACGCTCGAGCTCAACCGGGCGCTCACGCTCCACGCGCTGCGCGCGCACGTGGCGGGTGGCGACGCCGTGCGGGAGGTGACGATGGCCAAGCTCTCCAGCCAGCGCGCGGCGTTCGACGTCGCCGACGCCTGCCTGCAGCTCCACGGCGGCGCGGGCTACATGGCCGAGCAGGGCATCGAGCGGATGGCCCGCGACGCGCGGCTCGGCCCGATCGGCGGCGGGACCGACGAGATCATGAAGGAGATCCTGGGGCGCTCGCTGGGGTTGTAGAACGGGCGCCGCGGCCGCCCCGGTGTCCTCCCGCGGACGGCGCGGCCCGCCGCCGGACGGCCCGCGGTGGCCGGCGGGGACGCCGGGTAGTCGCGGGGTTCGCGACCCTCCACCGCCGATCTCCGACCCGTTCCGCGCCGCGCTGCGGCGGCGCCGAGCCGCCGCGCCGAGCTGACCGGCGGGCGCCGCGCGATCGTGCTGCTGCTCGCGGCGGCGCTCGCCCTGGAGAGCGCGGACCTCGCCACGATCGGCGCCGTCGGCTCGGAGCTCGAGCGCTCGCTCGGGATCTCCCACGGCCAGCTCGGCCTGCTCGCGTCGGCCGGGAGCATCGCCGGGGCGCTGGCCACCTTGCCGATGGGCGTGCTGGCCGACCGCGTGAGGCGGGCGCGGCTGCTGGCGGCCAGCGTCGGCGTGTGGGCGATGGCCATGCTCGCCTCCGGCGCGGCGGGGTCGTTCACGACGCTGCTGATGACCCGGGTGGGTCTCGGCGCCGTCACCGCGACCGCCGGGCCGGTGATCGCCTCGCTGGTCGGCGACGCGTTCAGCCCGTGGGAGCGCGGCCGGATCTACGGGCTGATCGGCGCAGGCGAGATGGCCGGCTCGGGCTTCGGCTTCCTCGTCAGCGGCAGCCTCGGCGGCCTGCTGTCCTGGCGCTGGGCGTTCTGGGTGCTCGTGCCGCCGGCGGTCGCGCTGGCCGTGGCCCTCTGGCGCCGGCTGCCCGAGCCGCCGCGCGGCGGCCCCGAGCCGGCGCGCGACCCGCCGGAGCCCGGCCGGGGCGACCGGTCGGAGCCCGCCCGGAGCGACCCGCCGGAGCCCGGCCGGGGCGACCGGTCGGAGCCCGCCCGGAGCGACCGGTCGGAGCCCGATCCGCGCGACCGGTCGGAGCATGCGCGGGTGCGCGAGCTCGTGCGCGAGCGGGGGATCGAGCCGGCCCCGGACCGGATCGCGGCCGCCCGCGCGGCCGGCCGCTCGCTGCCGGCGGCGCTGCGCTTCGTCCTGAGCGTGCGCACGAACGTCCTGCTGCTGATCACGGCCGCCGTCGGCCACTTCTTCTTCGCCGGCGTGCGGACGTTCACCGTGGTCTTCATCCGCGGCCACTACGGGCTCAGCCCGGCGCTCGCGACGCTGGCCGTGGGGGCGCTCGGGATCGGGGCGTTCGGGGGCGTGATCGCCGGCGGCCGGCTGGCCGACCGCCTGCTCGGGCGCGGCGTCCTCGACGCGCGGATCGTGGTGGCGGCCGTCGCCATGCTCGTCACGCCGCTGCTGTGGATCACCCCGCTGCTGACCACCTCGCTGGCGCTCGGCCTCGGGGTCGGCGTGGTCGCCGCCACGGCGATGAACATCGCCAACGCCCCGATCGACGCCGCGCGCATCGACGTCGTGCCGTCGCGGCTGCGCGGGCGCGCCGAGAGCATCCGCTCGCTGCTGCGCGCCGGGGCGTTCGCCATCGCCCCGGTGGTCTTCGGCGGGGTCGCCGACGCGCTGGGCTCCCATCACGACGCCGTCGGGGTCCGCGACGCCTTCCTGGTCATGCTCGTGGCGCTCGCCGCCGCCGGCGGCGTGCTGCTGCTCGCCCGGCACTCCTACCCGCGCGACGTGGCGACCGCGATCGCGGCGGACGAGCGAGCCGCGGGCGACGAGCGGGCGGGCCGCGACGAGGCCGACGCGCAGGCGTGAGGTCCAGGCCGGGGCGGCCGGCGGCGTCAGAGCAGCCGGATCGCGACCACCGCGACCGCGACGGCCGCGGCAAGGCAGCCCAGCACCCAGAGAGCGAAGAGGATCGGGGCGCCGGCGTCGATCGACGCGGCGTCGCTGTGCGGGTACAGCGCGTGGGCGCAGGCCCGGAACGCGAACGCCGCCGCGAGCAGGATGGCAAAGGGAGCCCAAGCAGCGATCGGGTCGGGCATCCACCGCGGGCTCGAGTCGGCGCTGAGGACGATCCCCAGCACCACCAGCGCGCCGAGTGCCGCGAGCAGCAGGCACGTGGCCGCCGTCCACAGCAGCCCGCGCAGCAGGCGGGGCCGCACGCGGGCGCGGCTTCTGGTCGGCGTGGTGGGCGGCATCGTCGCCGCGAGAGTCGCGCGGCGCGGCGCGGACCTGACTCCTGTGCGCCCGGTGCTCAGACGTCCACCGCCACCCCGCGGCGCGGCACCGGCGCGGACTGCATCACCGAGGTGGTCGTCTGCCCGTAGGCGGCGAACGCGTCGATGAGCTCCTCGAGGTGGACGACGTCGCGGACGTGGGCGGTCATCACATAGCAGTCGTCGCCGGTCACCCGCAGGCACTCGACGATCTCCGGGGTCTCGCGGGCGAGCTGGGCCACGGCCGCGAGCTGGCGCGGCGCGGGGCGGATCCGGACCAGGACGCCGAGGCCGAAGCCCAGGCGGGCGGGGTCGACCTGGGCGTGGTAGCCGCTGATGACGCCGTCGCCCTCCAGGCGGCGCAGCCGCTCGGCGACCGCCGGAGAGGACAGGCCGACGCGGCGCCCGAGCTCGGCCAGCGACAGCCGCGCGTCCGCCTGCAGCTCGACGAGCAGGCGGCGGTCCGTCGCGTCGAGCGGACCACCATCGGTGAATGCGCTGGATCGCCGTTCTTTCGTCGCCATGACGGCGATCATACCTGCGAACGCCCATGTCCACAGGGCGTTGTGATGTTCAAGCTGAGGACATGCCTCGCACCGCCGATCGCGTCCCGCCGCCCGCGTGGTTCGTCGTCAGCGCCACCTTCCACTACCTGGGCCCGGCCTTCGCCGTCCTGCTCTTCGCCCGCGTCGACGTGCTCGGCGTGGCCTGGCTGCGGATCGCCTCCGCCGCGCTGCTCCTCGCGGCGTGGCGGCGGCCGTGGCGCGCCTGGGGGCGGCTGGAGACCGCCGGGCGGCGGCTGCTGGTCGCCTGGGGCGCGGTGCTGGCGCTGATGAACGCCTGCTTCTACGAGGCCATCGACCGCCTTCCGCTCGCCACGGTGGCCGCCGTCGAGTTCGTCCCCGTCATCGTCCTCGCCGCGCTCGGCGCCCGCAGCCTCCGCAACGCCGCGGCGCTCGCGCTCGCGGTCCCCGGCGTCTACGCGCTCACCGGCGTGCAGCTCTCCGCGCAGCCGGCCGGCCTCGCCTTCGCCTGGGCCGACGCCGCCCTGTTCGCCGCCTACATCGTGCTCGCCGACCGCGTCGCCAAGCGCGCGGCGCTGAGCGGGCCCGACGCGCTCGCGGCCGCGATGCTCGTCGCGGCGGTGGTCGCGACGCCGATCGCGGGAGCGGCGCTCCCGGCTGCGACCGACCCGGTCGCCCTGCTCGCGGGCGCCGGCGTCGGGCTCGCCTCGTCGGTGATCCCCTACCTGTCCGACCAGATGGCGCTCGCCCGGCTGCCGCGCGCGACGTACGCGCTGATGGTCTCCCTGCTGCCGGCGGTCGCGACGCTGATCGGCGTCGTCGTGCTCGCGCAGGTGCCCGGCGCGCGGGAGGTCGCCGGGGTCGCGCTGGTGATCGCGGGCGTCGCGCTGCACCGCCCCGCCGGCGCGCCGGACGCCGGGCAGCCCGGCGCTAGCCGAGCTCGGCGACGAGGTCGGCCACGGAGTCGACGATCCGCGAGGCCCGGAACGGGTGGCGCTCCGCCTGCTCGCGCGCCGTCACCCCCGTGAGGACGAGGATCGTCTCCAGGCCCGCCTCGAGCCCGGCCACCACGTCGGTGTCCATCCGGTCGCCGACCATCGCGGTCGTCTCGGAGTGCGCATCGATCGCGTTCAGCGCGGAGCGCATCATCAGCGGGTTGGGCTTGCCGACGAAGTACGGCGCCACGCCGGTGGCGCGCGAGATCAGCGCGGCGACCGAGCCGGTGGCGGGCAGCGGCCCGTCCGGCGACGGGCCGGTGGCGTCAGGGTTGGTGGCGATGAACCGCGCGCCGGTGGCGACGAGCCGGATCGCCTGGGTGATGCGCTCGAACGAGTAGGTGCGCGTCTCGCCCAGCACGACGTAGTCCGGGTCGCGCTCGGTGAGCGTGTAGCCGGCCTGGTGCAGCGCCGTGGTCAGGCCGGCCTCGCCGATCACGTACGCCGACCCGCCCGGCCGCTGGTCGGACAGGAAGTGCGCGGTGGCCAGCGCCGAGGTCCAGATCGACTCCTCGGGGACCTCGAGGCCGCTCGCGCTCAGCCGCGCGGCGAGGTCGCGCCGCGTGTAGATCGAGTTGTTGGTCAGGACGAGGAACGGCGTGCCGAGCTCGGTCAGGCGCGCCAGGAACGCGTCGGCCCCCGGGACGGCGTGCTCCTCGCGCACGAGCACGCCGTCCATGTCCATCAGCCAGGAGCGGATCTCGCGTCGGGTCATGTGCGGCGCAGCGTAGTCGCGCCCCGGGCGCGATCCGCCCGCGCCGGGCGCGCGTCAGCCCGCCGCGACGCCGTTCGCCGCGGCGCGCAGCGCGGCGACGTCGAGCTTGCGCATGTCGAACATCGCCCGCATCGCGCGCTCGGCGCGCTGCGGGTCCGGGTCGGCGAACAGCTCGTCGATCCCGGCCGGCACGACCTGCCAGGACAGGCCGTAGCGGTCCTTCAGCCATCCGCACGGCCCCTCCTGCCCGCCGGCCGACAGCCGGTCCCAGTAGTGGTCGATGTCCGCCTGCGTCTCGCAGGTGATCTGGAACGACACGGCCTCGCTGAACGTGAACTCCGGGCCGCCGTTGATCGCGACGAACCGCTGCCCGTCGAGCTCGAACTCGACGGTCATCACCGTGCCCGCGGGGCGTGGCCCCGCGTCGGTGTAGCGCGCGACGTTGACGATGCGCGAGTTGGGGAAGATCGAGGTGTAGAAGGCCGCGGCCTCCTCGCCCTCGGTGTCGAACCACAGGTTCGGGGTGATCCTGGCCTGCATGGCGGTCTCTCCTCTCGTAGGGCGGGGACGTGTCCCCCGCGATCGGTGCTCGACCCATGGACCGGCCGGCCGACGGAGACTCATCGGGGCGAATGACGGGAGCGCGGGGAATTTGCGCGAGGTCAGCGCGGATGTTCAAGCCGAGCTTCGTCAGCACACACCTTCCGCAGTGCCCTGATCTCAACGGCACTCGGATTGGGCCGGCCCGTGAGATTCAGCGGCGGCTGCGCGAGCACGATGAGCTCGGACTCCACAACCTGAGGCTCCCCGCACGGCTGCACCGCCACGCGAAGATGCTCGTGCATCCAGCGGGTGAGCAGATCCTCGCCCCGCTCGTCGAAGCGATAGCAGGTGTAGTTCGTCTTGCTCGCCCCGGTCCCTCGAGGGCGGGCGATCAGCGCAAGCTCGGTCTTGAGAAGAGCACCCAGGGAGCGGCGGAGGGTCGAGAACCCCGTCTGCCCGCTCTTGAAGTGCGTATCGAACTCCCGTACCGCGAGGTTGCTCGACATCCCGATGTAGATCGGGTCGGCGCCCTGGTTCGGCAGCGTCGGCAGCGCGACGGGGTCATCGACGAACCACGCGTACACACCCGGTGCGGCGGGCGCGGCAACGTGTGCGACAGGCGCCGCGCCTTCTCTGAGGCGATCGATGATCGTGCTTGCGCTCACAGACATCGTGTCGCCGGCGATCCTACGCTGCTGACAGCGCACCGGCTGCGGCGATCGGTCATCCGCCAGAGCGGACCTCGGCGAGTCAGCCAGCCACGCCGAGCGGCGGCGCGGGGAGCATCCGCAAGAGGTCCTGGGGCAGCGTCTCGCTGGCCCGCCAGTACTCGAGGCCGACGATCCGCCGATCGCTCGGGTCGATCTCCCGCAGCCCGAATTCCACCTGCTCGGCGAGCACCGTGCGCGGGTCATAGCCCTCGAACCGCAGCCACGCCACGTCGGCGATCGGGTCGTAGTGGCCGTCGATGCGCATCACCGTGAAGTCTAGGCAGCCCGCCACACGGTGACGACGAGTGCGACGAGCGGATCGCCGGCGTCAGGATGGTTGTAGGCGACGACGATGCCGCCCCTCCTGACGACCCAGTCGGCACCGCGCGCGTTTCGCCTCCGGCTCCCGTGTACCGATGTCACGGTCTGCTCGACGTCTGCCCGAGCGATCCCGAGCAGCTCGCATTTGACGACCGCGTGATCGGTGAACCGCACGAGGCTGGGGCCGGACGGGGCCATTCCCACGATCCTCGGCGACCCGGCGGACGGGCCGGCAGCGCGCTCAATACGATCCGCGCGCACAAGCGGACCTCGCACGGCGAACGACAGACAGACACAAGGAGACGCGCATGGGAGTTCTCGACGACAAGGTGGCGATCGTCACCGGTTCGGCCCGCGGCATCGGCCGCGCGACCGCGGAGCTGCTCTCCGCGCAGGGCGCGCGGGTCGTGATCAACGACCTCGACGCCGACGCCGCCAAGCAGACGGCCGGGGAGATCAGCGGGGAGACGACGGTCTACGCCGGCGACCTGACCAAGCCGGGCGCACCCGACGAGCTGGTCAAGACGGCGATCGACGCCTGGGGCAAGATCGACATCATCGTCAACAACGCGGGCTACACGCTCGACGCGCCGATCCACAAGATGAGCGACGACTGGTTCCAGCGGATGCTCGACATCCACGTCGTGGCGCCCTTCCGGATCATCCGCGCCGCCGCGCCGCACCTGCGCGAGCCGGCCAAGAAGGAGCGCGAGGCGGGCGAGGAGGTCTTCCGCAAGATCGTCAACGTCTCCTCGATCTCCGGCACGATGGGCAACGCGGGCCAGGCCAACTACTCGGCCGGCAAGTCCGCCGTCGTGGGGCTGACCAAGACGCTGGCCAAGGAGTGGGGCCAGTTCAAGGTCAACTGCAACGCGGTGGCCTTCGGCTACATCGAGACGCGCCTGACCGCCTCCAAGGTCGAGGACAACGTCATGGAGATCGACGGCGAGAAGGTCCAGCTCGGCATCCCGGACCAGATGCGCGGCATGGCCTCGATGCTGATCCCGCTCGGCCGTCCCGGCACGCCCGAGGAGGCGGCCGGCGGCGTCTTCCTGCTCTGCACGCCGTGGGCCAACTACATCCACGGGCAGGTGCTCAACATCACCGGCGGCCAGTTCACGGGGATGACGACCTGAGCGAGGCGTTCACGATCGCCGCGGTGCGGGAGGAGGACCTGCCGGACCTCCTCCCGCTCGTGCGGGGCTACCTGGACTTCTACGGGTCCGCCCCGTCCGACGCCGCGGTGCTCGCGCTGTCCCGCGCGCTGCTCGCCGACCCCGAGCGCGAGGGCGTGCAGCTCATCGGGCGCGATGGCGCCGGCGCTCCGGCCGGCTTCGCGACCGTGTACTGGTCGTGGTCGACGACGCGCGCCGCGCGCGTGGCGATCATGAACGACCTGTTCGTCGCGCCCGCCGCGCGCGGCGGCGGCCTCGCGGAGGCGCTCATCGCCGCGTGCCGCGCGCGGGCCCGCGAGCGCGGCGCCGCGACGCTCGAGTGGCAGACCGCGCCGGACAACGTGCGCGCGCAGGCGGTCTACGACCGCGTCGGCGCCACGCGGTCGCAATGGGTGGACTACAGCCTGCCGGCGGCGCCTCAGGCCTGAGCGGCCGCGCGCGCGGCGCGCCGCGCGCTGCGCGCGAGCAGCGCGCAGGCCAGCGCGAGGACCAGCGGGACGACGAGCTGCTCGTGCCCGGCGTGCAGCCCGGCGAGCACCCAGACGATCGTCATCTCGGCCCCGAGCACGAGCGACGCGCCGCGAACGCCCAGCCCGCCCATGAGCAGCAGCCCGCCGCCGAGCTCGATGACGCCCGCCAGCGCGACCGTCACGCCGGGCAGCGGGAAGCCCCACGCCGAGAAGTGCGCGGTGCCCACCGCGTGCTCGAAGAGCTTGTCCGCCCCCGAGACGACGAAGACGAGCCCGACGCCGAACGCCGCGCAGGCCGCAGGCAGCCGCAGCGGCGTGCGGGCGGGCGCGACGGCGGCGAGCTTCTCGGTCACGCGGCGCCGATGCGGTCCAGGCGCCGTACGGGCCCCAGGCGGCGGGGGCGCGGGCCGGCGGGGGGAGCCGCGGCGCGCCGCAGGTGGGAGGGGACGTGGTCGGCCCGGTCGAGCAGCCAGCGCAGCGAGCCCTCCTCGCCGCACACGTCCTGCCAGCCCGCGACGCGCTCCCGCAGCGCCTCCTCGTCGGCGACCGCGGCGAGCACGTCGACCCGCCCGCCGCCGAGCGTCCCCGCGTGCTGCATCACGTACAGCTCGCCGGTGGCCTGCACCCATGCCGCCCGGAACGTCGGGGCGTGGCTGCCCAGGCCGCTCCACCACAGGCCGGCGTCGATCTCGCGGGACGCGGCGCGGCGCGGATCGGCGGCGTAGAAGGCATCGAGCGAGAGGTAGGTCAGGGGCATGGGGAACCTCCGGACAGCGGGGGTGAGAAGCGGAAACCGATTTCCGGTTGGCTCGCCATCGTACGGAACGCGAGTTCCGTTTCAAGGGGGCTAGCCCCCGTCCTTGCGCTACGGTCCGCCGCATGTCGACGGTCCCCCGGACGATGCGCGCGGACGCCGCCCGCAACCGCGAGCGCGTGCTCGCGGCGGCCGCCGCGGTGTTCGCCGAGCGCGGCGTGGACGGCAGCCTGCCGCAGGTCGCGGCGCGGGCGGGCGTCGGGGTGGCGACGATTTACCGCAGCTTCCCCACGAAGGTCGACCTGATCGAGGCGCTGCTGGCCGACCGCTTCCGCGCCTTCGCCGATCGGCTCACCGACGCGCTGGGGGCAAACGACCCCTGGGAGGCGCTGCTCGACGTGCTGCACGCCACGGCCGCCGCGCAGGTCACCGATCGCGTCTTCGGCCAGGTGATGAGCGAGGCGTTCTCGCTGCCCGCCGTCCGGGCCGAGCGCGAGCGCGCCCTGGAGGCGCTGCAGCAGCTCGTCGCCCGCGCCCAGGCGGCCGGCGCCATGCGCGGCGACGTGGTGGCCGAGGACGTGATCGTGCTCCTGTCCGGGCTCGCGGCGTCGCCGTCGGCGCTGGACCGGCGCGGGCGCTCGTGGGAGCGCCAGCTCGCCCTCGCCGTCGACGGGCTGCGCGCCCAGGGCGCCCACCCGCTGCCGCGCCCCCCGCTCAGCCGGCGGCGCCTGGAGCGCCTGACCGCCGAGCTCAGGGGCGCGCTGGCGAGCTGCCGCCGAGGCTGAGCGCGGTCCCGGACAGGTAGTCCCCGGCCTCGGAGGCCAGGTAGGCGCACAGGGCCGCGAGCTCGCCGGGCGTGGTCGCGTCCCCGGGCAGCACGGCGCACGGCGTGATGGCGAAGCGCGCCCACTCGGTCGACAGCGTCCGGGCGAGGTTCTCGAGCGCCGCGCGCAGGGCGCCGGAGTGGGGCCCCGCGCCCGGCGGCGGGGAGATGCGGTTCACCCGCCCGCCGCGCGCGGCCGGCCCGCCCCCCGGCGACCCCGTCGCGCCCTC
>JAICJK010000086.1 GCA_025928415.1 Solirubrobacteraceae bacterium
GCGCCGCGCGTCGAGCGCCGCCGGGTCGAGCGCCCAGCCGTTGGCCTGCAGCGCGTCGGCCATGCGCCGCGCGCGGGCGCTGCGGTCCTCGCGGAAAGCGCGCAGCGCGGCCGCGAGCGCCCGGTCCTGCGGGTCGAAGCCGTAGCCGCAGAAGTGCAGGTCCTCGCGGTGCTCGTCGAGCGCGCTGAGCTCCGTCCCGGAGACGACCCTGATGCCGTGGTCGCGCCCGGCGGCGACCGCGGCCGCGACGCCGTCGATCGCGTCGTGGTCGGTCAGGGCCAGCAACTCGACCCCGGCGGCGGCGGCCCGCGCGACGACCTCGGCCGGCTCCAGCGACCCGTCGCTGACGACCGAGTGCGATTGCAGGTCGAAGGCCGGGCGGCTCATGCGGGCGCGAGATCGTCCGCGGGCGGCAGATCCTCGCCGTCGCCCTCGGCGTCCTCGTCGCCCGGCCCCGGCTCGACGACGACCAGCGCCGTGGCCCGCGGCAGGCGGCCCCGCGCGGCATCCAGGCGCGCGCGCAGCGGCGCGGCGGCGGAGCCCACGACGCGCCGCTCGGCCTGCCCCATCGCCGGCCAAGCGGCCCGCAGGGCGTCAAGCCCCTCCTGCGCGGCATCCACGTGGCCGCGCGCGCCGGTGTGCGCCCCGGCGGCCAGGTCCTCCTCCGCGGCGCTCAGCTCGAGCCCGACCTCGGCCAGGCGCTTGAGGTGCTCGTCCATGTCGCGCGCGGACGCTAAGGACCGCGCCGGACGGCGCCGCGAGGTCTCCCACTCCGTCCGACCGGGTAGCCGCGGGCCATGGACGCGCGGCTGATCTACCTCTTCGGCACCGCCGGCCGGGCGCCCGCCCGCGAGCAGCTCGACCTGATCCTGTCCGATCCGGAGGGGACCCGCGAGCGCGACGTCGGGGTGGTCGACGTCGACGCGATGCCCCAGGTCAAGCTCTGGTACGACCGCTTCGAGGTCCCGGACGGGCAGTTCGCCGTCGTCCTGCTCGACACCGACGGGAGCGAGGTCTGGCGGGGCGGTGCCGTCACCCCGACGAGCGAGCTCTGGAAGATCGTCGACGGACTTCCCTCGCGCGGCAAGGGCGACAGTTAGGCGCGAAAGTGTTAGCCTGCTAATGGATGCAGGCGCAACCGACTTCCGACGCCGTCGAGCCGGCCGCACGCACCTCCGCCGCCGCCGACGCGGAGCTCCTGGTCTTCGCCGAGGCCATGGATGAGTTCCTGCGCGCCGCCCGGCGCGCGCGCGGCCAGCTCAACCGCACGCCCGTCGTCCCCGAGCTGTCGGCCTCGCAGTTCCACCTGCTCGAGCCGCTGCTGCGCTCGCCCGAGGCCCTGTGCGTCGGCGCGCTCGCCGATGCGGCCGGCGTCACCCCGCCGAGCGCCACCCGCATGCTCGACGGCCTGCAGGAGCGCGGCCTCGTTGCGCGCGTGCGCACCAGCGACGACCGCCGGATCGTCCGGGTGCAGATCACGCCCGAGGGCGCCGAGCTCGTCGCGCGCAAGCAGGGCGCGATGCGCGCCACCCGCGAGGCCGTCTTCAACCAGCTCACCCCCGGCGAGCGCAGGACCGCGGCCCGCGTGCTGCACCGCCTCGCCGCCGCGATCGAGGACCTCCACCCGTGACCCCGCCCGCCGCGAAGGCCCGCGCCGTGCCCGGCCGGACGCTGGCCATCCTCAGCCTCGGCGCGATGGCCTACGCGCTGGCCCAGACCATGATCATCCCGGCGCTGCCGGCGATCCAGCACGACTACCACGCCTCCCAGGAGGCGTCGACGTGGCTGCTGACGGCCTTCCTGCTCACCTCGTGCGTCTGCACGCCGCTGCTCGGCCGGCTCGGCGACATGTTCGGCAAGGAGAAGCTGCTGCTCGGCTCCCTGGCCGTGTTCGGGGTGGGCTCGCTGATCTGCGCGGTCGCCCCGTCGATCGGCGTGCTGGTGCTCGGGCGCGTGGTGCAGGGCGCGGGCGGCGCGATCTTCCCGCTCTCGTTCGGGATCATCCGCGACGAGTTCCCGCGCGACCGCGTGGCCTCGTCGATCGGCCTCATCTCGGCGACCTTCGGCATCGGCGGCGGCCTCGGCCTGGTGCTCGCCGGCGTCTTCATCGACCACCTGTCGGTCGCCTGGATCTTCTGGTTCTCGCTCGCCGTGACGGCGGCGGCCACGTGGTCGACGTGGCGGTTCGTGCCCGAGTCGCCCGTGCGCGTGCAGGCGAAGATCGACTGGATCGGCGGCGCGCTGCTGTCGGTCGTGCTGACCACCGCGCTGCTCGGCGTCTCGCAGGGCAACGGCTGGGGCTGGACGTCGCCGCGCGTCCTCGGGCTGTTCGCCGCCGCCGCGATCCTGCTCCCGGTCTTCGTGGCCTTCGAGCGCCGCGTGCCCGAGCCCCTGGTCGACATGCACCTGATGGCCCAGCGCCCGGTGTGGAGCACCAACCTCGCCGCGTTCGGCGTCGGCTTCGCGATGTTCGGCTCCTACATCCTGATCCCCCAGCTCGTGCAGCTCTCGCGCGAGACCGGCTTCGGCTTCGGCCGCTCGGCCACCGCGGCGGGCCTCGTGCTGCTGCCCAGTTCGCTGGTCATGCTGTTCTCCGGGCCGGCGGCCGGGTGGCTGGGCAGCCGCTTCGGCTCCCGCCTGCCGCTGGCGATCGGGGCGCTGTTCGCCGGGCTGGCCTACATCGACCTCGCGCTGCTGCACGCGAGCCTGTTCGAGATCGCCGTCGCCGGGGTGCTGATCGGCATCGGCATCGGCCTGGCCTACGCCGCGATGGCCAACCTCGTCGTCCAGGCGGTGCGCCAGGACCAGACCGGCGTCGCCACGGGCATCAACACGATCATGCGCTCGCTCGGCGGCGCCGTCGGCGCCCAGATCTCCGCCTCGCTGCTGGCCGGGCACGTGATCCTCGGCGGGCGCTTCCCGGCCGAGAGCGGCTTCAGCGACGCCTTCTGGCTGAGCGGCGCCGTCGCGCTGGTGGCCCTTGCGGCCACGGCGCTGATCCCCAAGCCGCCCTCCGAGCGCGCGGCCGCCGTCGCCGCGCCCGAGCGGCGCGAGCCCGCGAAGGTCGGCGCCTGATGAGCGAGGCGCTGCCCAAGGACGTCCGGCCGATCGCGATCGTCGTGATCGCCGGCGCGATCATGTCGATCCTCGACACGACGATCGTCAACGTCGCGCTGGAGACCCTGCGCGTCGACCTGCATGCGCCGCTGTCCACGATCCAGTGGGTGACGACCGGCTATCTGCTCGCGCTGGCGGCGGTCATCCCGCTCACCGGCTGGTCCGCCGAGCGCTTCGGCCCGCGGCGCGTGTGGATGACGGCGGTGGGCGGCTTCGTGGTGTCCAGCGCGCTGTGCGGGCTGGCCTGGAGCGCCGAGTCGCTGATCGCCTTCCGCGTCCTGCAGGGCCTGGCGGGCGGCATGATCATGCCCGTCGGGATGATCACCCTGGCCCAGGCGGCCGGGCCCCAGCGCATGGGGCGCGTCATGAGCGTCGTGGGCGTGCCGATGCTCCTCGCCCCCGTCCTCGGCCCCGTCCTCGGCGGGCTCATCGTCGACAACCTGTCGTGGCGCTGGATCTTCTACGTCAACCTCCCGGTCGGCGCCATCGGCCTGGTGCTCGCGGCGAAGCTGCTGCCCCACGGGCGCGCGCAGGGCAGGGGGAAGGAGGGCGAGCTCCCCTCGCTGGACTGGAAGGGGCTGGCGCTGCTGTCGCCCGGCGTGGCGCTCGTCGTCTTCGGCCTGAGCGAGTACGGCACCCACCGCAGCTTCGCGGCCACGTCGGCCTGGCTTCCCACCGTGCTGGGCTTCGGCGCGCTGGTCCTCTTCGTCGGCCACGCCTGGCGCACCGAGCACCCGATCGTCGACGTCAAGCTGTTCCGCGGCCGCGGCTTCTCCGCGGCGGCGAGCACGACGTTCCTGATCGGCATCGCGCTGTTCGGCTCGATGCTGCTGCTGCCGCTCTACTACCAGCTCGCCCGCGGCGAGAGCGCGCTGGTCGCCGGCCTGCTCACCGCGCCGCAGGGCTTCGGCGCGGCGATCGGGATGAGCATCGGTGGGCGCTGGACCGACCGCCGCGGCGCCGCCGGGTCGATCATCACGGGCATCGCGCTGCTGCTCGTCGGCACCTACGTCTTCACGCAGGCGGGCGCGCACACTTCGTACTGGCTGCTGAGCGGCGCGCTGGTCCTGCGCGGGCTCGGGCTCGGCGGGACGATGATGCCGTCGATGGCCGCGGCCTACGCGACGCTGCGCTCCGACCAGGTCCCGCGGGCCACGCCGCAGCTCAACGTGCTGCAGCGCGTGGGCGGCTCGCTCGGCGCCGCGGTGCTGACCGTCGTCCTGCAGAACCGCATCGCCAGCAACCTCGGGGTCGGGGGCAGCGAGAGCGGCGGCCTGGCCGGCAACGCCCTGAGCGCCGAGGCGCAGCGGCGGATCGCCGATCCGGTGTCCGCGGCGTTCGCCCACACCTACTGGTGGGCCTTCGTGCTCACGGTGCTGGCGCTCGTCCCGGCGGCTCTGCTGGCCCGCGAGGAGCGGCGGGCGCGCAAGGCGCGCCAGGCCGGCGAGCGGCCCGACGAGCCGCAGCGCGGCGAGCGGACCCAGCCGCCCGCGGCCGTCGCGGGCTGACCGGCGGAGGGCCGGGCGACCGGCCGGCGGATCGCCCCCGCGCACCATCCCGACGCCTGGCGTCGGAGTTCGTTAGGCTCACCTAAGCGATGAGCACCGTCGAGCACCGTCCCACGGCCTCCACCGGCTCCAGCGCGACCCGGCTGGCCTGGTGGGTGAGCGCCCTGGTCGTCATCGCCGGCGCCGTCTACCTGATGGCCACGGCGAAGACGGGCCCGGTCGATCCCACCGAGGCCACCAAGCCCGAGAGCCACGCGACCGTCGTCTTCAACTCGGCGATCATCGTCTTCCGCGAGGGACTCGAGGCGGTGCTCATCTTCGCCGCGGTCACCGCGAGCCTCGTCGGGGCCAACAAGGCCCGCCGCCGCCCGGTCGTCCTGGGCGCCGCCTGCGCGTTCGGGGCCGCCGTCGCCACCTGGTTCGTCGCCCAGGCGATCCTCGACGTCGCCTCGCCGCTGGGGCCGAAGCTCGAGGCGATCACCGGCTTCCTGGCCGTCGTCGTCCTGCTGATCGTCCTCAACTGGTTCGTGCACAAGGTCTACTGGAGTCAGTGGATCGGCAAGCACCACCGCCGGCGGCGCAAGCTGCTCGCCACGACCGGGCTCAGCGCGTCCTTCGGCCTCGTCGCCCTCGGCTTCACGAGCGTCTACCGCGAGGGCTTCGAGGTCGTCCTGTTCCTGCAGAGCCTCGAGCTGAAGGCCGGGTCGTCGACCGTCCTGGAGGGCGTCGGCATCGGCCTGGCCGCCACCGCGGTCGTCGGGTGCATCACCTTCTGGCTGCACCACAAGCTGCCCTACAAGAAGATGCTCGTGCTCACCGGCGTCCTGGTCGGCGTCGTGCTCGTCGTGATGATCGGCGGGACCGCGCTGACCTTCCAGGACCTCGGCTGGCTGCCCAGCCACGAGCTGCCGTTCAGCGTGCCGGCGTGGATGGGCGCCTGGTTCGAGATCTACGGGACCTACGAGACGATCGGCGTGCAGCTCCTGGCTGCGGGCTTCGTCGTCGGGTCCTACCTGCTGGCCGAGCACCTGAAGGTCCGCCGCCCGGTCAAGCGCGGCGAGCAGCCCGCGGTGCGGGCCGACGCGCCGCCGGTCACGAGCGGCTGAGCGGCTGAGCCGACGAGGTCGTCGGCACGCGCAGGCGGCTGGACGCGAGCCGTCCGCAGGTGCGAGTCCTTCGCGGCGCGCGCCTGATCCGGCGCGGCGCGAGGTGGTGCATGGGGTGGTCGTACGCAGCATCCACCACCACCTCAGGAGGACCCGATGCGACTCCGCAGGACCACCGCACTGGTGGCGTCGGTCGCAGCAGCGGCCGGCGCCGGCGGCATCATCACGACGCTGAGCAGCGGCTCGAGCCATCGCGAGGCGCCGCTCACGGCACTCGATCCCACCGGCGACGACACCGACGTCTACGCGTTCAAGGCGGCCGACGCCCCGAACGCGCTGACGATCGTCGCCAACTGGATCCCGTTCGAGGACCCGGCCGGCGGGCCGAACTTCTACCGGTTCGACGACCGCGCCTCGTACTACCTGAACGTCGACAACACCGGCGACGGGCGCTACGACGTCCGCTACCGGTTCAAGTTCCACACCAAGACGCGCGACAAGAACTCGTTCCTGTACGCGCTGCCGGGCGTCAGCTCGATCCTCGATCCCAAGCTGAACGTCGTGCAGACCTACGACGTGACGCGGGAGACCTACCGGGACGGCCGGCAGGTCGGCGAGAAGGTCGTCGCACACAACCTCCCGACCGCGCCGGACAACGTCGGGCCGAAGACGTTCCCGGACTACGCGGCGGTCGCCGCGCAGGCCGACCGGACGATCAGGGGCGGCGGCCGGGTCTTCGCGGGCCAGGTCGACGACCCGTTCTTCGTCGACCTCGGGTCGACGTTCGACGCGATCGACCTCCGCAAGGGGACGGGCGCGCAGGGCGGCGGTCGCGACGACCTCGCGGGCTACAACGTCCACTCGATCGTGCTGCAGGTGCCGGAGAAGCAGGTCACGCGGGACGGCAGGCAGGTCGCCGGCGCGAAGGCCGGCAACGCGGTCGTCGGCGTATGGTCCTCGACCGAGCGGCCGCGGGTGCAGGTCAGCAGCCCGGTCGCCGAGGAGGCCCGCGCGGCGCGGCACGTCCATCGCGGCTCGCGGGCGGCGCAGGACTCCGACGTGCAGGTCAGCCGGCTGGGCAACCCGCTGGTCAACGAGGTCGTCATCCCGCTGGGCAAGAAGGACTTCTTCAACGCCACGCAGCCGAGCGACGACCTGAAGCACTTCGGCAAGTACGTGCTCTCGCCGCAGCTCGCCAAGGTCATCAACGCGCTGTTCCCGGGCCTGAACGTGCCCGAGAACAACCGCACGGACATCGTGCAGGCGCTGCTGACGGGGATCCCGGGCCTGACGCAGATCGCGCCGAAGGCCCCGCCGACCGACACCCTGAAGATCAACCTCGGCGTCGCGCCGAACCCGGCGCCGAACCGCTTCGGCGTGCTGGCCGGCGACATGGCCGGGTTCCCGAACGGCCGGCGGCTGACCGACGACGTGACGGACATCGAGCTGCGCGTCATCGGCGGGTTCCTCAAGGGGAACAAGCTGCCGCTCGGCGACGGCGTCGACCAGAACGACCTGCCGTTCCGCAGCGCGTTCCCGTACGTCGCGCTGCCGCACTCGGGGTTCGACGGGGCGCAGAAGCGCATCGAGCCCGAGCACGCGCCCACCCCGGCGCAGCCGTAGCTCGCTCCGACCGACGGGCCGCGCGGCGGGGGCGCTCCGAGCGCCCCCGCCCGACGGCCGCCATCTCGAACCCCCACCCGTCGCCATGCGCCTCATCGTCACCGCACTGATCGTGTCCTTCGCCATCGCCGCCGCCGTCCTGCTCGGGACGCGGGCCGACCGCCCCCACACCGCCGGCGCCCGCGCGCTGCCGCAGCTCCCCGCGCCGGACGCCTCGACCGCTCAGCGCCTGCAGGCGCTGCGCGCCGTGGTCCGCGCCGTGCCCGGGCGGGCGGACGGCTGGACGCTCCTGGCCGCCGCCGAGCTGCAGCGCGTCCGCGAGACCGGCGACCTGTCCTCCTACACGCGCGCGTCGGGCGACGTCGACCGCGCGCTGCAGCTCAAGCCCGGTGACCAGGCCGCGCTGACCGAGCGCGCCGCGCTGGAGCTCTCGCGCCACGACTTCCGCGCCGGCCTGCGCGACGCGCGCGCCGCGCACCGCGTCGACCCGACGGTGCTGGCGCCGTACGGCCCGCTCGTCGACGCGAACGTCGAGCTCGGGCGCTACGGCGCGGCCGAGCGCGCAGCGCAGGCGATGGCCGACCGCAAGCCCGACCTCGCCGCGCTCACGCGCGTCTCCTACCTGCGCGAGCTGCGCGGCGACCGGCGCGGCGCGCTGGATGCGCTGGCGGCGGCGCAGAGCGCGGGCGGGCAGGTCGCGGAGAGCACGGCGTTCGTGTCCTCGCTGGTCAGCGGCCTCGAGCTGCAGCTCGGCCGCGTGCCGGCCGCGCGACTGGCCGCGCGCCAGGCGCTGCACGTGTTCGCCGGCTACGCGCCGGCCGAGGCGGCGCTGGCGCGCGCCGAC
>JAICJK010000501.1 GCA_025928415.1 Solirubrobacteraceae bacterium
CGTGCGGATCGGCAGCGCGGCGACCTCGCGCAGCCGCTGCCCGTGGAAGCTGCGCACGCGGCCGGTGCGGGCGCCGGTCACCGAGTCCATGAGGAAGTGCCGCGGCCCGTTGAGCACGACGGCCGTGGCGCCGAGCTCCTTGGCCAGGTCGGGGGCGTCGAACGCGTCCCACCACGACGCCGGGCACGCGTTGAGGCCGAGCGTGTTCCAGACGATCGCGGTCGCCGTGGGGGGCAGGCCGCGCAGCTCGAGGATCTCGCAGTAGCGCTTGTCGTGCAGCCCCGTGGCGCCCTTGGTCTGCGCCGCCCCGGCGGGGGCCGCCGCGACGGCGAGCGCCAGCGCGAGCGCGGCCGGCGCGGCGAGCAGGGTCCGCGCGCGGCTCATGGCTTCACGTCGCACGAGCGGCCCTTGCACGTGTCGAGTCTCGCCAGCCTTGCCTTCAGGTGGGCCTTGACCTTCGCGTACGCCGGATCGGCGTCGACGCTGCGCAGCTCGTCCGGGTCCTTGCGGCGGTCGTAGAGCTCCTCGTCGCCCGTGTCCCGGTAGACGACGTAGGTGTAGCGGTCGGTGCGCACGCCCTTGTACGGGCGGTCCCAGCCGTTCTGCGGGATGCTCGCGTCGAGCAGCTCGTGGGGCGCCTCGATCTCGATCGCCCGGTCGGGGCGCCTGCGCGGGTCGCGGATCGTCGGCATCAGCGACACCCCGTCCTGCGGCCGGCCCGCCTTCGCGCTCGCCGCGTCGAGCAGCGTGGCGGCGAAGTCGACGTTGGACACCTGACCATGGATCGTCTCCCCCTTCGGGATGCCCGGGCCGCGCAGGATCAGCGGGACGCGCAGCGACTGCTCGTAGGGCAGGAACTTGTCGCCCGGGATGCGGTGCTCGCCCTGCAGCCACCCGTTGTCGGACACGAAGACGATGATCGTGTTCTCGAGCTGGTGCGTGGTCTTGAGGACCTTGACGAGCTTGGCGACATGGTCGTCGACGGCGCGCAGGGACCCGATCCGCCCCTCGTAGTCGAGCTGGAGCTGGTGGATCTGCGCCTCGGTGAGCCGCGGCGCCTTGGTCTGGATGTTGGCCGGCTTGTCGCTGACGTCGGCCTCGTTGAAGCTCGGCCCGCGCGGCAGCCGGTAGCGCGAGCTGGTCTTGGCGTAGCGCGGCGCCGGCCGCGGGTCGCGCCCCTTGCGACCCATCAGCGTGGTCGAGACGTCCTCGCGGTGCGGCGCGGCGGGCGACCACCAGATGAAGAACGGCTTCTTGGACCTCCGCTCGGCGCGGACCAGGCCTTCGGTGACCTTCCCGGTCACGTCGGGGGAGTAGTCCTGGGCGCGCTCGGCGCCCCAGTAGGTGTAGGGCGCCGGGCCGAACACGCCGGCGAGCTTCGCGAAGATCGGGCCGACGCCGCCGCCCGGGGTCGTCGGGCTGACCTCGATGTTGGCGAACTGCACGAGCTTGCGCGCGAAGTCCGGGTCGCCCCAGGACTTGAGCCTGCCGTCCGAGTTCATGACGAAGTTGAAGTAGTCGTAGGCCGAGACGTCCAGCAGCCCGCGCCAGGTCGTGAAGCCGGTGGGCACCTCGCCGTGCGCGTCGCGCGCCCCGTAGCCGTTGAGCCACTTGCCGATCAGCGCCGTGCGGTAGCCGGCCTGCTGCAGCCAGGCGGGCAGGATGTTCTCCCGGTGCTTCATCCCGTACCAGCCGTAGGGCCAGAAGTTGCCGAGCACGCCGTGGTTGTGGGCGTACTGGCCGGTGATGAACGTCGCGCGGGCCGGGCAGCACAGCGGGAAGGAGTCCACGGCGTCGGCGAACGTCGTGCCCTGGCGCGCCAGCAGCCGCCGGACGTTGGGCATGTGGTCGACGTCGGCCTTGGCCTGGTCGTCGGTCATGACCACGAGGATGTTCGGGCGCCCGTCCTTGTCCGCCTTCGCGGTGCGCGCCTGCGCCGCCGTGGCGGTCCCGAGCAGCGCGAGCGCGGCGCACGCCAGCATCACCACCGCCCGGCACCGACCGTCCCCAAGCCCTGCCCGCATGCCTGCTGCTCCCTCCGATCGCGTCAGCCAGGGCGAACGTACAGTTCGTGTCACACCGTGTCAACGCGCTAGTCTCCGCGGCGATGACGTCCGCCAAGCGACGCGTGCAGGTGCGCCAGAGCCGCCAGGAGAGCCGCGCGCGCATCGTCGCCGCGACCGCGGAGCTCGTCCGCCGGCGCTCCTACGCCGAGCTGAGCGTCGAGGAGATCATGGCCGAGGCGGGCCTGGGGCGCACGCTCTTCTACCGCCACTTCGACGACCTCGCCGACCTGCTCCAGCGCGCCGGCCGCGAGGCGATCGAGGAGCTGCTGGAGGCGGAGATCGCGCTGGGCCGCACGCGGGCCGACCTGGGGCCGGACGCCGTGCGCGAGGCGATGGCCTCGGCGGTCGCCGCCTACCACCGCCACGGCCCGCTGCTCCGCGCGATCCGCGAGGCCGCGGCCAGCGACGAGCAGATCGCCGCCGGCTACGTGGCGATGCGCGAGCGCTTCGACGCCGTCGCCGAGCAGGCGCTGCGGGCGACGGCCGA
>JAICJK010000042.1 GCA_025928415.1 Solirubrobacteraceae bacterium
ACGAGGACGACGGCCTGCTGCGCGGTCCCGCGGTCGGCGGCGGGCGCCGGCCGCGCGAGGACCGCGTGCGCGCCGGCGCCCGCGCCGTGGGCGTCGGGCCAGCCGCGGAATCCGATGAGCGTCGACAGCAGGGCGAGGATCACCGTCCCCGCCACGACGAGCGCGGTGCTCGCGCCGAGGGAGGCCAGCAATCCGGGGAACGGGCGCATCACGCGCCGCATCGGCCACGGTCGCCGGAGCCTTGATCGCGTTGTCCGTCCCCTGACAGGCGCTGGACGAGGATCTCAGGCGCCGCGGCGGCCCGGGTTGTCCGGCCCGGCGACGACGGAGTTCGGCTGCTGGTCGGGATCGCGCACGACCGTCGGGTTGGGGCCCGAGGTGTCCACGATGAGGCACAGCGCGCGAGCGGGGTCGCGGCCGGGCACGCAGGTGCGGTAGAGGTCGGGCGCCTGCTTCCAGGTGCTCTCCCGGCCGATGTTGCGCGCGTACTCGGCGGGCGCCTGGTGGGCCAGGTAGCGGCGCACGGCGCCGAGCTGCAGGCGGTAGCTGTCCTGGGCCGCGCGCACCGCCGGGCGATGGGCGAGGCCCACGGCGAGCAGCGCCGCGAACAGCGCGAGCATCAGCACGGCGCCCGCGTAGTCGGCGGCGACCGAGCGCGGGAGCTGCGGTCGATGGCGCTGCAGCCGGCGGCCGGCGAGCGGGGCCAGCAGCGCGACGACCCCGAGGTTCGCGAAGCCGCACAGCAGGAAGGCCCCCAGCGCGTCCGCGCTGTCCCCCGCGATCGGCAGCAGGTGGAGCATGACCGCCTCGGCGACGGTCAGCATCGCGAAGACAGGCCACTGCCACGCGCCCCGGAGGCGCCAGCGCAGGCGGATGAGCCGCTGGCCCGCCCGTCCCGGGTCCTCGCCGCCGGCCATAGGTCCAGGGTAGAGCGACCACCGCCGATTGAGGTACCGTGTTCGACACCGTGTCACGCGCCGACACCGGAGATCCCGGGACGGCGCGCAAGCGGGGCGGAGCGGAGATCCCGCGAGGCCCCACGACCCGAAGGGACATAGCCAGATGGCACTCGAGACGGCCGGCCCGCTCGCGGGGACGGATCCCGCCGCGCACGGCCCGGGGCACCTGACCCCCGGCGACCGAGCAGGGCTCCTGCGCAGCATGCTCCTCATGCGCTCCGTGGAGGAGCGCGCGATGAACCTCTACCGCCAGGGCAAGGTGCCCGGCAGCTTCTACGACGGCTTCGGCCAGGAGGCCGTGTCGGTCGGCGCCGCCTGGGCGCTCGCCGCGACCGACCGCCTGTGCATCCTGCACCGCGACCTCGGCGCCCACCTCGTCCGCGGCGTGCCGCCCGCCCGGATCCTCGGGCAGTACATGGGGCGCGACGGCGGGATCACCCGCGGCCGCGACGGCAACGTCCACTTCGGCGACCACACCCGCGGGTGCGTGGGGATGGTCTCGATGCTCCCCGACATGATGCTCGTGGCGACGGGCATGGCGATGGGCTTCAAGCTGCGCCACCAGGACCGCGTCGCGCTGACCTTCTTCGGCGACGGGTCGACCTCGCGCGGCGACTTCCACGAGGCCCTGAACTGGGCGAGCGTGCAGCGCCTGCCGGTGATCTTCGTCCTGGAGAACAACCAGTACGCCTACTCCACGCCGCTGGCCGCGCAGTTCGTCGTCGACCCGATCGCGCGCGCCGACGCGTACGGGATGCCCGGCGTGCGGGTCGACGGCAACGACGCGGAGGAGGTCTTCGAGGCCGTGCACGCGGCGCGCGAGCGCGCGCTGGTGGGCGCCGGCCCGACGCTCATCGAGGCGGTGACCATGCGCATGCACGGCCACGCCGCGCACGACGACATGAAGTACGTGCCGCCCGCGCAGCTCGAGGAGTGGCGCGCGAAGGACCCGATCGACCGCCAGGCCGCGCGCGTCGCGCGCGACGGCGTGGACGTCGACGCGCTGCGCGAGGAGGTCCGGGCGCTCGTCGACGCGGCCACGCAGGAGGCGCTGGCGATGCCGATGCCCGACCCGGCGACCGCGCACCACGGCGCCTTCCACGACCCGGCGGACGGCGAGGTCGTGCTGGCCGACGGCGGCGAGGCCCCGTGGAGCGGCTTCGCGGCCGCGGGGGGCGCGGGCTGATGGCGACGATGACCTACCTCCAGGCGATCTCCGACGGCATGCGCGAGGAGATGCGCCGCGACGAGCGCGTCTTCGTCATGGGCGAGGACATCGGGGCCTTCGGCGGCGCCTTCAAGGTGACCGACGGGTTCCTCGACGAGTTCGGGGCCGACCGCGTCATGGACACGCCGCTGGCCGAGTCGGCGATCATCGGCACCGCGTGCGGCGCCGCCTACGTCGGCCTGCGGCCGATCTGCGAGATGCAGTTCGCCGACTTCATCTCCTGCGGCTTCGACCAGCTCGTCAACGTCGCGGGCAAGATGCACTACCGGCAGGGCCTGCCGACGAACATCACCGTGCGGCTGCCGAGCGGCGGCGGGTTCTCGGGTGGCCCGTTCCACTCCTCCAACCCCGAGGCCTGGTTCATGCACGCCCCGGGGCTGAAGGTCGTGGCGCCGTCGACCGCCGAGGACGCCAAGGGGCTGCTGATCGCCGCGGTGCGCGACCCCAACCCGGTGGTCTTCATGGAGCACAAGCACCTCTACCGGCGGGTCAAGGGCGAGGTGCCCGCGGGCACCTACGAGACGCCGCTGACCGCGCGCATCGCCCGCGAGGGGTCGGACCTCACGGTCATCGCCTACGGGGCGATGGTGCACACCGCGCTGGAGGCGACGGCCGACCTCGACGGGGCCTCGGTCGAGGTCCTGGACCTGCGCTCGCTCGTCCCGCTCGACGAGGAGGCGATCCTCGCCTCGGTCCGGCGGACGTCGAAGGTGCTGATCGTCGACGAGGCCAACCAGATGTGCGCCGCCGGCGCCCAGGTCGCCGCCGTGATCGCCGAGCACGCCTTCGAGCACCTCGACGGCCCGGTGCGCCGCGTGGCCACGCCGGACGTGCCGATCGCCTTCTCCCCGCCGCTGGAGCAGGCCCTGCTGCCGGGCGTCGACCGGATCAAGGAGGCCGCGCGTGAGCTCCTCGACTACTGAGATCGACGTGACGATGCCGCAGATGGGCGTCTCGGTGTCCGAGGGCACCATCGTCGGCTGGCACAAGAAGGTGGGCGACTGGGTCGCCTACGAGGAGCCGCTGTGCGAGATCTCCACCGACAAGATCGACACCGAGTGCCCCGCGCCGGCCGCGGGCCGGGTCAAGGAGCTGCTCGTGGAGGTGGGCGCCACCGTCGAGGTCGGCACCGTGCTGGCGCGGATCGCCACCGACGCCAAGCCCGGTGAGGCGCACCCGGCCGAGGACGCCCCGCAGCCCGCGGCCGCGGCGCCGGCGGCGGTTGCCGCTCCCGCCGTGGCCGGCGGGCGGCACAACGGCAACGGGAACGGCACGGCGCCGCCGCGGCGCGGCTACTCCCCGGTGGTGTCGCGGATCGCCGCCGAGCACGGGCTCGACCTGTCGGCGATCGCCGGCACCGGGCGCGGGGGGCGCGTGACCAAGAAGGACGTCCTGGCCGCGCTGGAGACGCCGGCGCCCGCCGCGAGCCCGGCCCCCGCCGCGGTCCCCGAGCCGCCGCTGCACAGCGAGTCGCCCTACCGGCCCGACGCGGACGTCCCGACGGTCGCCGCGGGCGGCGACGGCGGGACGCCCGTCCCCCTGTCGCGCATGCGCATCGCGATCGGCGAGGCCATGCGGCGCTCGCTGCAGACGGCCGCCACGTGCACCACGATCGTGGAGTGCGACATGTCCGCGGTGCAGCGCCGGCGGGCCGAGCTCGGGCTCACCGCGCTGCCGCTCGTGGCCCGTCACGTGGTCGGCGCGCTGGGCGAGTTCGGCGCGCTGAACGCCACGCTGGAGGGCACGGCGCTCACGCGCTACGAGCGCGTGCACCTCGGGATCGCGGTGTCGCTCGGCGAGGACGGCCTGATCGTCCCCGTCGTGCGCGATGCGCAGGACCTCTCCGAGGAGGGGCTGGCGCGCAGGATCAAGGACCTCGCGGCGCGGGCGCGCAGCGGGGGCCTGTCGCCCGACGACGTCCGCGGCGGCACGTTCACGATCACCAACCCGGGCGCGTTCGGCGCGCTCGCGGCCACCCCGGTGATCAACCTGCCGCAGGTCGGCATCCTAGACCTCGAGGCGATCGTCAAGCGCCCCGTGGTGCTCACGGACGCCGACGGGAACGACAGCATCGCGATCCGCCCGATGGCCAACCTGTGCCTGAGCTGGGACCACCGTGCGCTCGACGGCGCGTACGCAGCGCAGTTCCTGACCGCGCTGCGGCGGCGGATCGAGGGCGCGTGAGTGTGCGACGCTGAGAGCCATGCCTGACGAGCTCTGGGTCACCCGCCTCGGCGTCGTCCCCTACCCGGAGGCGACCGCGATCCAGGAGGCCGTGCGCGCGCGCCGCCTGGATCGCGAGGTCCCCGACGTCCTGCTGCTGCTCGAGCACCCGCCCGTCTACACCCGCGGCCGCCGCACCGGCCCTGGGGATCTCGGGATGGGCGAGGCGTTCTACCGCGACCACGGCATCGACATCGCCGACGCGGACCGCGGCGGCCGGGTGACCTACCACGGCCCGGGCCAGCTCGTCGGCTACCCGATCATGGCGATCGCCGACGTCCGCCGGCACGTGCGCGCGATGGAGCAGGCGCTGATCGCGGCGCTGGACGACGAGGGCGTGGCGGCGCGCGTGCGCCCGGACGAGGGGCCCGAGTACACCGGCGTCTGGGTGCAGGACCGCAAGATCGCCTCGATCGGCGTGCACGTCCACAAGGGCGTGACGACGCACGGCTTCGCGGTCAACCTGACCAACGACCTGCGCCCGTTCGGGTGGGTCGTGGCCTGCGGGCTGCCGGACGTGCAGATGACCTCGCTGGCCGCGGAGGCCTCCCGCACCGGCGACCTGCTGCCCTGCTTCTCCAAGCGCGTGGCCTGGCGCTTCGCCCAGGCGACCGGGCGCCGCCAGCGCCTGATCTCCCCGGCCCGCGCGGGCATCCGCGTGCCCGAGCCCGTGGGCGCGGCTCGATAGCCTGGGTCGCAGATGAGCACCGCCCGGACGGATCGCCCGCACCAGACGCGCTCGCGCGCCAACCCGGGCGGCATGGACGTCCTGAAGGTGCTCGGCGCCGACGTCCGCCCGCTGCGCGAGCGCAAGCCCGCGTGGTTCAAGGTCCCCGCGCCCGGAGGGCGGCGCTACCGCGAGCTCAACCGCCTGATCAAGGCCGAGAACCTGCACACCGTCTGCCAGGAGGCCGCCTGCCCGAACGTCGGCGAATGCTGGGAGCGGGGCACCGCGACGTTCATGATCCTCGGCGACACGTGCACCCGCCGCTGCGGGTTCTGCAACGTCAACACCGGCAAGCCGACGTGGAACGACCCGCTCGAGCCGGCCCGCGTCGCGCGCTCGATCGCGACCATGGGGCTGCGGCACGCGGTCATCACCTCGGTCGACCGCGACGACCTGCCCGACTACGGCGCGCGCATCTGGGCGGCCACGATCCGCCAGGTCCGCCGCCAGGCGCCCGCCTGCAAGATCGAGGTCCTGACGCCGGACTTCCGCGGCCAGGAGATGCCGCTGGCCACCGTCCTGGCCGAGCGCCCCGACGTGTTCAACCACAACGTCGAGGTCGTCCCGCGCCTGTACTCCGTCGCCCGCCGCGGCTCGACGTGGGAGCGCTCCGGCCGGGTGCTGGAGAACGCCAAGCAGATGGCCGGCGACGACGTGGCCACGAAGTCGGGGCTGATGGTCGGCCTCGGCGAGTCGCTGGACGAGGTCGTCGACGCGCTCGGCTCGCTGCGCGAGCGCGGCGTGCAGATCATCACCGTCGGGCAGTACCTGCGCCCGACCGCGCGTCACCTGCCCGTGGTCCGCTACTGGCACCCGGACGAGTTCAAGGCGATCGAGGAGGCCGGCCTGGCGCTCGGCTTCGACCACGTCGCCGCGGGCCCGCTGGTGCGGTCCAGCTACCACGCCGACCAGCACGTCGCACAGGAGCAGCCCGGCGTCGGACCGCTGGCCGCCGGCGTGCCCGCCTAGCCAGCGGCTCGGGGCGCCAGGGCGGGTAGCCTCCGCGCCCCGTGTTCCCGCTCAAGGACAACATCCCGACCCGGGGCTTCCCGGTCGTCACGGTGCTGTTCATCGCGATCAACGTGATCGTCTACCTGTTCGTCCAGAAGAAGTCGGGGATCGACTTTGGCGGGGGCTCGCTGAACCAGCCGTCGCTGACCCACTACGCCGCGATCCCCTACGAGCTGACCCACCCGGGCAAGGAGTGCGACTACTCCCAGGGGCAGGTGGTCTGCCAGGGCATGGCGGGCGCGGTCGGCTCGCCGGCGAGCCAGCTCCCGACCTGGGTCACGCCGTTCACGGCGATGTTCACCCACGCCGGCCTGCTGCACCTCGGCGGCAACATGCTGTTCCTGTGGATCTTCGGCAACAACGTCGAGGACGCGATGGGGAAGGTGCGCTTCGTCGCCTTCTACGTGCTCGGCGGCCTCGCGGCGCTCGCGCTGCAGGTGGCCATGGGGCCCAACGAGGCGGTGCCGACGCTCGGGGCCTCCGGGGCGATCGCCGCCGTGCTCGGCGGCTACATCCTGCTCTACCCCCGCGCGCGCGTGCTGACGGTGGTCTTCATCATCCTGTTCTTCACGATCATCGAGCTGCCCGCGATCCTGTTCCTCGGGATCTGGTTCGCCCAGCAGGCGATCTTCGGCGCGCTGGACCTCACCGACCCGACCGGGCACGGCGGCGGCGTCGCCTACTTCGCGCACGTCGGCGGCTTCGCCTTCGGTCTGCTGGCCATCAAGCTCTTCGCCCGCCGGCGCAACCCGATCGCCGACGGGCCGAAGTACCCGGTGTACTGACGATGCCGGGCGCCCGTCCGATCCTCGTCGCCGCCCTCGCCTTCGTGGCCGTCCTCGGCGCGCTGACGATCGCGGTCGCGGTCCGCAACGGCCCGGACGTGCTCACCGTGGCCTCCCTGCTGGTCCTGGCGATGGTGGGCTTCGGCGTCTTCGGCGCCCTGCGCGAGCCCCCGCCGCGGTGAGCAGGGCGGCCGCCATCCTCGCCGCCGCCGCACTCGCCGGTGGCGCCCTGGCCGGGTGCGGCGGCTCGGGTGATCCCGCGACCGCCGCCGCGACGGCGCCCGTCACGCCGCTGCAGGTGGCCAACGGGCCTATCGCGCCCGGCCCGGGCCCCCGGCCCTTGGCGGTCAAGCTCGCCGGCACCCGCGACGCGGTGGACCCGCACTTCAAGCGCCCGCCGCGGGCCGGGCTGCTGTTCGACCTGGACACCGGCCGAGTGCTGTGGCGGCGCAACCCGACGCGCGCCGAGCCGATCGCGAGCCTGACCAAGATGATGACCGCGCTGATCGTCGCCGCCCGGGTGCCGCCCGGCGCGAAGGTCCGCGTCACCAAGGAGGCGCTGGCCTACAAGGGGTCGGGCGTCGGCGTCCTGCCCAGGGGCAAGTCGGTCGGGGTGTCGGCGATGCTCTACGGCCTGCTGCTGCCGTCGGGCAACGACGCCGCGATCGCGCTCGCCCAGCGCACCAGCGGCACCGTCGCGGCGTTCGTGCGCCGCATGAACGCCGAGGCCGCCGCGCTGGGGCTGCAGTGCAGCCACTTCTCGTCGCCGAGCGGCTTCACCGACGCGGGCAACTACTCCTGCCCGGAGGACCTCGCCGCGCTGGCCCGCGCGATCCTCGACGTGCCGCGCCTGGCGAGGATCGTCGGCCGCCGCCAGGCCGTGCTGCCCTTCCCGATCAAGGGCGGCCGGCTGTTCCTCTACAACAACAACCCGCTGCTGCGGACCGGCTACGCCGGCACGATCGGCATCAAGACCGGCTACACCGACGCGGCGGGGCGCTGCCTGGTCGCGGCGGTCAAGCGGCGCGGGCACCGGCTCGGCGTCGTGCTGCTGCACTCGATCGATCCCGGCCGCCAGGCCAAGGTCCTCTTCGGGCGCGGGCTCTCGTACATGGCGCCGCGATGACCGCGGACACCGCGGCGCTGCTCGCCGCCGCCGGGCTCGCCGCGGGGGCGATCAACACCGTGGCCGGCGGCGGATCGCTCGTGTCGTTCCCCGCGCTGCTGCTGGCGGGCTATCCGGCGCTGACCGCGAACGTCACCAACCTGCTCGCCGTGATGCCCGGCTACCTGGGCGGCACGCTCGGCTACCGCGCGGAGCTCGCGGGCCAAGGGCATCGCGTCCGCCGCCTCGGGGCGGCCGCGGCGCTCGGCGCCCTGGCCGGCACGGTGGTCCTGCTGACCGCCCCGGCGAGCGCGTTCGACGCGATCGTCCCCTTCCTCGTGCTGCTCGCCGTCGCGCTGCTCGTCGCCCAGCCCCGGCTCCTGCGCGCGCGGCGCGCTCGGGCCGACGGCCCGCCGGACGAGCGGAGCCTGCTGCTGCTCGGCGTCATCTTCGCGGGCGGCGTGTACGGGGGCTACTTCGGCGCGGGCCTGGGGATCATGCTGCTCGCGCTGCTGGCGATCCTCATCGAGGACGACCTGCAGCGCCTGAACGCCGTCAAGGGCGTGCTGAGCCTCGTCGTCTCGGTGGCCGCCGCGCTCGTCCTCGGCGTGTGGGGGCCGGTCGACTGGCCGGCGTGCGCGGTGATCGCGGTCGCGAGCCTCGCCGGCGGGCGGCTCGGCGCGGGCCTCGCGCGCCGCATGTCCCCGCTGCTGCTGCGCCGCGTGGTGGCCGTGTACGGCACGGGCGTGGCGATCGCGCTGCTGCTCACCTGAGGTGAACGGCGTTCAGCATCCGGCGCACCGCGCCCGTATGATCGCCCGAACCGACCGACTGGCCAGTCAGCCGAAGGAGGCAGCGCGTGGATCTGAACGACACGCCGGAGCAGGCCCGGTACCGCGAGCAGGTGCGGTCCTGGCTGGACGAGCACAAGGCCCAGGCGCCCCCGGCGTCCGGCGCCTCCGACGACAGCTCCTACATCGACGCCCGGCGCGCGTGGCAGCGGCAGCTCGCGGAGGGCGGCCTGGCCGGCATCACCTGGCCCAAGGACTTCGGCGGCCAGGGCCTGGGCCCGATCGAGCAGGTCATCGCCAACCAGGAGATCGCCGAGGCGCGCGTCCCCGGCATCCTCGACGTCATCGGGATCGGCATGCTCGGCCCGTGCCTGATCGCCCACGGCACCGACGAGCAGAAGACCCGCCACCTGGGGCCGATGCTCCATGGGGACGAGGTCTGGTGCCAGCTCTTCTCCGAGCCCGCCGCCGGGTCGGACCTCGCGGCGGTCCAGACGCGGGCCCGGCGCGACGGCGACGGCTGGGCGCTCAGCGGCCAGAAGGTGTGGACGACCAACGCGCAGTTCGCCGCCTTCGGGCTGCTCCTGGCCCGGACGGACGCCGACGTGCCCAAGCACAAGGGCCTGACGATGTTCATCGTGCCGATGGACGCGCCCGGCGTGACCATCCGCGGCCTGCGCCAGATCTCCGGCGAGGCCGAGTTCAACGAGGTCTTCTTCGACGACGTCAAGCTGTCGGACGACATGGTCGTCGGCGGCGTCGGCAACGGCTGGGGCACCGCGCTGACCGTCCTCATGTACGAGCGGCTGACCATCGGGCTCGGCTCGTCCGGCATGGGCTACCGCTCCGATCGCTTCGCCGCGGCCGTGGCCGCCGACCCGGCGGCCGCGCGCGACCCCGACGTCCGCCGGCGCCTGGGCGACCTCTCCGCCGAGCTGCTGGCGATCCGCTTCACGAGCTACCGGACGCTGACCGCCCTGCAGAACGGGCAGATCCCGGGCCCGGAGGCCGGCCTGGCCAAGGTCACGACGGTCAACGCGGCGATCGCCGCGGGCGAGCTGATCGCCGACGTCGTCGGCCCCGACGCCCTCGCGGAGGACTCCGAGTGGGCCTACATGATCTCGTTCCTGCCCGGCCTGAAGTCGGCGGGCGGCACCGAGTCGATCCTGCGCAACACGATCGGCGAGCGGGTCCTGGGCCTGCCGCCGGAGCCGCGCCTGGACAAGGGCATCCCCTTCTCCGAGCTGCGCGCCAAGGAGAAGGAGGCCGCGACCGCATGAACCTCGCCCTGACCGACGAGCAGCAGTTCCTGCGCGAGGCCGCGCGCGGGGCGCTGGCCCGCTTCAAGACGATCGAGGCCGCCCGCGAGGCGCTCGAGGAGGGTGGGCGGGACCGATTGCCCGACCTGTGGCCCACCGTGGTGGAGGCCGGCTGGCCCGGCCTGCTGATCGGCGAGGAGCACGGCGGGGCCGGGCTCGGCGTCTTCGACGCGATGCTCGTCCTCGAGGAGTGCGGGCGCACGCTGGCCGGCACGCCGCTGCTGGGCCTGCTGCCGGCGACGGCGATCCTGCAGTCCGCGGGCGACGAGGCGCTGCGCGCCGTCGCCGCCGGCGAGGTCCGGCCGGTCTACGTCCCCGCGCGCCCGCCGGGCGACGCCGGCGACGGCTGGACGGCGGACGCCCGGCAGGGCCTGGCCCGCGTCGCGGCCCCGTCGATCGGCGACGACGGCAGCGTGACCGGCGCGGTGGCCTGGGTGCCCGACGCCCCGGGCGCCGAGCTGTTCGTCGTGGTGGGCACCGACGCGTCGGGCGCGCCCGCCGCGGCCGTCGTCGAGGGCGCCGCGGTCGAGGCGGTCACGCGCTACGACGCCACGCGGTCGCTCGGGCACGTCACGTTCGACGGCGCGCCGGGTCGCCGCCTGGCGGTGGGCGCCGACGCGCTGGCCTCGGCGTGGTACGTCGCGCAGGCCCTGATCGCGGCCGAGTCCCTGGGCACGATCCAGACCACGCTGGACATGAGCGTGCAGTACGCCAAGGAGCGCTTCACCTTCGGCCGCGCGATCGGGTCCTACCAGGCGATCAAGCACGAGCTCACCGAGGTCCTGCGCCAGATGGACAACGCGCGCTCGCTGCAGTACTACGCGGGCTGGGCGGGCGAGGACCGGCCGGCGGAGTTCCCGCTGGCCGCG
>JAICJK010000614.1 GCA_025928415.1 Solirubrobacteraceae bacterium
CCGACGGCGCGCGGCTGGCCAAGCGCCACGGCGCGGTCACGCTCGCCGGCCGTGCCGCGCAGGGGCGGGGCCCGGACGCCGTGCGGGCCGAGCTGGCCGCGGGCGCGGGGCTCGTCGCGCCCGGCGAGCGCCCCAGCCCCGCCGAGCTCGTGGAGCGCTTCGACCCGGCGCTCCTGTCCCGCGAGCCCGTGGTGCTCGCCGCCTGAGCCTGCGGCGGCCTGCCGCGGCCAGGGCCGGGCGCCGGGGCGCGCGGGTAGGGTCTGGCCGGCATGACGGCCGTCGACACCCACGCGCTCGCCGCCCGCGCCCGGGAGACCGGGCGCCTCGGGATCGACACGGAGTTCATGGGCGAGGGCCGCTACCGGCCGCTGCTGTGCCTGGTGCAGGTCTCGGTGGACGCCGGCAGCCGGCGGCCCGCCGACGGCGGGGCGGCCGAGGGCGACGTCGTCGTCCTCGACCCCCTCGACGGGTCCTTCGACCCCGCGCCGCTGGCCGCCCTGCTCGCGGACCCGGACATCGAGGTGGTCCTGCACGCCGGGCGCCAGGACGTCGCGCTGCTGCGCCGCGTGTGGGGCACGCGCCTGACCAACGTGTTCGACACCCAGATCGCCGCGGGCTTCGCGGGGCTGCGCGCCCAGCTCGGCTACGAGCCGCTCGTGCACGAGATGCTGGGGCTGCGGCTGAACAAGTCGGCGAGCTTCACGCGCTGGGACGCCCGGCCGCTGAGCCCCGAGCAGATCCACTACGCCGAGGAGGACGTCGTGCACCTGCTGGCGCTCGCCGACGCGCTGCAGGCGCGGCTGCGCGAGCTCGGGCGCCTGGAGTGGGCGCGCGAGGAGTGCCGCTTCCTCCAGGACATCTCCGACGAGCGCGACCCCGACGCGATCTTCGCCCGCCTGCCCCGGATCGCCGGCGTGGACCCCGGCGTCCGCGCCATCGCCCGCGAGCTCGTCGAGTGGCGCGAGGAGACCGCCCGCGGGCAGGACCGCCCGGTCTCCAGCGTGCTGCAGGACGCAGTGCTGATGGAGGTGGCCAAGCGCAAGCCGCGGTCGCTGGAGCGCCTGGCGCAGATCCGGGGCCTCAACGAGGGGACGCTGCGGCGCCGGGGCAAGGCGATCGTCGAGACGGTCGAGCGCGGGCGCGATCGCGCCGGCATCCCGTCCGACTCCGAGCGGCCCCCGCACGTCGAGCCCGAGGACGCGCCGCTGATCGCGCTGGGCGAGGCGCTCGTGCGGACCCGCGCGCTGGAGTCCGACGTGGCCTACGAGCTGGTCGCGGCGCGCGCGGACCTGCAGAAGATCGTGACGGCCGTGCGCGACGGGCGCCCGGAGCCCGACGTCCGCACGCTGCAGGGCTGGCGGCGGGAGGTCGTCGGCGCCGAGCTGCTGGAGCTGCTGCGCGGCGAGCGCAGCCTGCGCGTCGGCCCGGACCGCAGGATCAGCGTCGATCCTTGACAGTCCGGGCCCGCGGAAGCCGGACGAAGACGGCCCTGCGGCACATTCGGCTGGAGCCTCATGTGCTGGGACGAATCCGGCAGGGCCGTCTTCGTCCTCGTTCGCAAGCGTCCGCCATCGCCCAGCCGGCCCTTAACAAGCCACAGCCGCGCAGAGGCGGCTGTGGTGCGAAGCGGGTGTCGCGAACGACTAGAGCGTGGTGACGTTCGTCGCCTTGGGGCCCTTGGCGCCGGCCTCGGCGTCGAAGGACACCTTCGCGCCCTCGGCCAGGGACTTGTAGCCCTCGCCGTTGATGTCGCTGTGATGGACGAACAGGTCCTTGGACCCGTCCTCC
>JAICJK010000587.1 GCA_025928415.1 Solirubrobacteraceae bacterium
CGGCCTGCCCACGCCGGACTTCTTCGCGTTCTCCGAGACCGCCTTCAAGGAGCTCGGCGCGGCCGAGGCGCTCGGCCACATCGAGGAGCGCCTGGCCTTCCCGCTCGTCGTCAAGCCGGCCAACCAGGGCTCGGCGCTCGGCATCAAGTTCGCCGCCACGGCCGCCGACGTCCCCGCCGCGCTCGTCGCCGCGTTCTCCTACGCCCCGCGGGTCCTGCTCGAGCGCTACGTCCCCGGCCGCGACCTCGCGGTGTCCGTCCTGGGCGACGCGCCGCTGCCGATCGTCGAGGCGGTCCCGATGGAGGAGGACTTCTACGACTTCGCGGCGCGGTACACGATCGGCCGCACCACCTTCGTCTGCCCCGCCGAGCTGCCGGAGGGCATGACGCGTCGCGTGCAGGACCTGGCGCTGTCGGTCCACCGGACGCTGGGCTGCCGCGGCTTCTCGCGCGTGGACCTGATGCTCGGCAGCGAGGGCGAGCCCCAGGTCCTGGAGGTCAACACGATCCCGGGGATGACGGAGACGAGCCTGCTGCCCCAGGCCGCCGACGCCGCCGGCATCGCGTTCGACGAGCTCGTCGCGCGGATGCTGCAGGGGGGCTGAGCGAGAGGGGCGCCGCGTGGGCGCCGCCGCGCGGCTACTCGCCGGCGAAGTCCTCCGGGGAGACCTGGTCGAGGAACTCCTTGAAGCGGTCCACGACCTCCTCGGTGTCCTCCACCTCGTGCTCGAACTCGATCGCCGACTCGGCGATGACCTCCTCGGCGGCGAAGATCGGCGCGCCCGAGCGCACGGCGAGCGCGAGCGCATCCGACGGGCGCGAGTCGATCTCGATCTCGCGGCCGTTGACCGCGAGCGTGATCGAGGCGAAGAACGTGTTGTCGCGCAGCTCCGTGACCGCGACCTGGCTGCACTTGACCTCGAGCTCGCCGAGCACGTCGACGAGCAGGTCGTGTGTCATGGGCCGCGGCGTGGTCGCGCCCTGCAGCTTCATCAGGATCGCGGCAGCCTCCGGGTGACCGATCCAGATCGGCAGGAACTTGTTGGAGTCGGTCGTCTTCAGCAACACGATCGGCTGCTTGCCGACCATGTCGAAGCTGACGCCGTAGATGACCATTTCCTGCACTGGGTGCGGCTCCTCGGTCGCCGGGGTTCCACGAGTATAGGCGCCACCACGGCCGCTCCCCGAGGGCCGTGCGGGAGACCACGGCGGACCTCGACGAGCGCGTTCAAGCCCGTTGCTGCCGCGATGAACCTGATTTCTGTCTTAGGTCGGCACATGCGGCCTTCCCGAGTCCTCACAGGCCGGCGGCGCCAGCGCCGCAGATGCGCAGGCCGGCAGGCAGCCGCTCGCGCTTCACGTCTCTTCGCCCGTGGGTACCCGCCCCGGACCACCGCGAGACGACGGGGCGCGCCGCGTCCGTCGAGGCCCGCGCGCGAACGGCTGCGTGGGCCAGTGGGCGATCCAGGACTCGAACCTGGGACCTCTTCCTTATCAGAGAAGCGCTCTAACCGACTGAGCTAATCGCCCGCGGCAGCGCAGTCTAGCGGGGCATCGCGCGGCTCGCGCGGCACCCGCGACCGGCGCGCTCAGGCCGGCTCAGGCCGCTGCCGACGCCCCGAGACGGCGCGCCAGGGCGAGGGCCTCCTCGGCGCTCGCGAGGCCCAGCTCGACCTTGTAGCCCGTCCCGCGCGGCCGGACGCGCACCTCGGTCCCGAGCAGGGCGCCGAAGGCGTCGGCGATCTCCCGCATCGCGGCCTCCTGAT
Source organism: Solirubrobacteraceae bacterium (assembly GCA_025928415.1). Lineage (GTDB taxonomy): Bacteria > Actinomycetota > Thermoleophilia > Solirubrobacterales > Solirubrobacteraceae > Paraconexibacter. The sequence continues at coordinate 1,766 of JAICJK010000587.1, forward strand.
CGGGGTGCACCGCGGCGCGCCCCCTGGTCGCCGGCCGCAGGCCATCGGTGGCCTCGCGCGCCTTGGCCTCGGTCACGCGCACCGACCACCCCTCCTGCGCCGCCAGCCTGGCGAGCCGGCGCCGGTCGGCATGCTCCGGAGCCAGCAGCAGCGCGCGGCCGTGGCC
>JAICJK010000600.1 GCA_025928415.1 Solirubrobacteraceae bacterium
AGGTCCACTTCATGCTGTTCCTCGGGGTCGGCGCCGTCGACTTCGTCCTCGCCTACGCGGCCGGCGAGGCCGCGGAGCGGCGCGGCGACGCGCGCGTGCTGCTGATGTCGCTGGCCTTCCTGGCCACCGGCGGGTTCCTGGTCGTGCACGCGATCGGGACGCCGATGATCCTCTTCCAGGGCGACTACGCGGGGTTCAAGGTGGCGATCCCCGTCGGCCTGCTGGTCGCCGCGCTGTTCGGGGCCGCGTCGGCGTTCGTCGACCACCGGCCCGCCTACGCGCCGCTGGCGATGCGCCACCGGCGGGCGCTGCGCCGGGGAGTGATCGCGATCATGGCGCTGTGGTTCGCGTGGACGGTGGCCGAGCTGCCGCCGCTGGCCAAGCCGGGCAGCGAGGGCGCCTCGGGCAGCCTGCTCGCCGTCCTGGCCGGCGTCGGCACCGTGATCTACGCCGTCTCCGCGCTGCGCTACCTGCGCGTGTACCGCGGGCGGCTGGGCCTGCTGCCCGCGAGCATCGTGGCCTGCTTCGTCCTGCTCGCCGAGGCCATGATCGGCGTGGCGGTCACCGGCGAGCGCGACTGGCACGCGAGCTGGTGGGAGTGGCATGGGCTGATCGTCACCGCCTACCTGGTGGTCGGCTACGCGGCCCGCCACGAGTGGCGCGACGAGCGCTTCCGCAAGCTCTACCTGGCCACCACGCGCGAGCGCGAGCAGGAGGTCAGCGTGCTGTTCAGCGACCTGTCCGGCTTCACCCCGTTCTCCGAGCGCGCCGCGCCCGCCGAGGTCGCGGCCATGCTGCACGCCTACTACGAGGTCGCCGCGCCGCTGATCGCGCGGCGCTTCGGCGGCGAGCTCGAGAAGTTCACCGGGGACGGGATGTACGCGACGTTCAACTCCCGCGGGGACCAGCCCGACCATGCGCTGCGGGCCGCGCGCGCCGCGCTGGCGCTGCAGGAGGCCATCTGCGAGGTGGCCGACGAGCATCCGGGCTGGCCGCGGCTGCGGGTCGGCGTCAACAGCGGCGAGGCCGTCGTGCGGGAGCTCGGCGGGCAGGGCCTCGTCGCCTATGCGGTGATCGGCGACACGGTCAACACGGGCTCGCGGCTGGAGGCCCAGGCGCCGGTCGGCGGCGTGCTCATCGGCGCCGGCACCTACGACCGGCTGCCCGACGGCGCCGTGGTCGAGGCCGTGTCCGGGCTGCGCGTCAAGGGCAAGGAGGAGCCGCTCGACGCCTTCGTGCTGCGCGAGCTTCCGGCCGCCGCGGCCCGCGCCGGGCGCGATTGACGAGCTGCGCGCGGGCCGCGCGCGTCGGTGCTCAGCCGCCGTCGCGCTCGCGCAGGCGCTGGGCCATCGTCTCGAGCATGCCCCAGGCGACCTTCGGGTTGTCGATGACGAACGGCTTGAAGTTCCACGCCGTCATCGTCAGGCAGCGCAGCTCGGTGTCGGCGGTGACCGTCGCGGTGCGGACGTCGTGCTGGACCAGGGCCGTCTCCCCGAACCAGTCGCCGGGGCCGAGCACGCGCACGACGTCGCCGCCGACCGTCACGGCCGCGCGGCCGTCGAGGATGATGAAGAAGCCGACGCCGCGCCGGCCCTCCACGACCACCTGGCGCCCGGGCGGGAACGTCCGCTCCTCCATCGTCTGCGCGAGGGTCTGCAGCTCGCGCTTGGTCAGGCCGCTGAGCAGCGGGACGCGCTGGAGCGCTTCGACGGACTTGGACGCCATGGACGGCGATCCTAGTGCGGCAGGGCGTACGTGCGCGAGCGTGTGCTTCGGCTGCGCCGAAGCATTGCGAGTTCGCTGCGCGAACATCGCGGGGAGGTTGACCCATGGAGCGTGTGCTTCGGCTGCGCCGAAGCATTGCGAGTTCGCTGCGCGAACATCG
>JAICJK010000216.1 GCA_025928415.1 Solirubrobacteraceae bacterium
GCGCCGGCGATGCCAAGCGGTCATCAAGTCGTCGCCCGAGGAGCCCGCCATGCGACCCCCCGCCGAACACGCCTTCGCCTACCCGAAGGTGACGCCGATCACGACCCGCGCGGACGGTGCGGGCGCCGCGGCGCCGGCGTCGCCGTGTCGCGCTCCGGACATCGCGGCGAGCCCCGGGGCGCCCGCGCGCGTTCCGGAAGCATGCTCCTCCGACGGTCCCTGTCCCTCGTCGCCGTCGCCGCCGCGGCGGCCGCCGCGGGCCTGACGGCCGGCCCGCCCGCCGCGAGCGCCGCCCAGCCGGCGGGTGCCGGCACGCGGATCGTCGACCTGCAGCGGCCGACGCCGGTGCGCGAGTACGCCGGCTGGCTGCTGTTCAGCCGCTGGGACGGCAAGGCCTACCGCCTGAGCACCTGGCACGACGGTGAGCTGCGCGATCTCGCCGTGCCCGCGCAGTCCAAGCCGTTCGACGCCGACGCCGGCCCGGACTCGGCCGGGCACCCGTCCGCGGTCTACTCGCGCTGCGCGGGCTCATGCGACCTGTACGTGATCGGGTTCGACCCGGGCGACCGGCCGCGGCCGGTGCGCAACGCGAATACCAGCGGTCGTGACGAGATCGCCCCGAGCGTGTGGCGCGGCGAGCTGGTCTTCGCCCGCCGCTACGGCAAGGACCACGTCGTCCCCTACACGAAGCCGATCCGGGCGCCGCGGTCGCGCCCGTCGCGGCGGCTGGCCGGCCTGCCGGACGAGCGCTGCGGCGCGGTCGACCCGCCCGACTGCCGGCCGATCGCCGACGTCGACCTGCCCGCCATGGACCTGTGGGGCCGCTGGGTCGCGCAGAGCTGGACCTACCAGCCCGAGGACTTCCCGGGGTTCCGCCAGGACGAGATCCGCCTCACCGACCTGGCGCGCACCGACACGCGACAGGTGGCGGCGATGACCACCGGCCTCGGCGGGCAGACCTACCTCGGCCCGTCCTTCGCCGAGGGGCGCCTGGCCTTCTTCCGCGCCTGCCAGGGCGACCCGGGCGGGTGCTCGACCCGCGACTCGGGCGCCTTCCGCTACCGGATCTCGACCGGCGACTACGAGCTCGCCGGCGCCGTCGAGGGCTGGTCGGGCTGGGCGTGGGACGGGGCCGCGGGCTACCACGTGCCCTCCGACTTCGACTGCGGCGGCGGGGACCTGGGCACCCCGGTCGAGCCCTGCGGCATCGTCCGCCGCGGCGACCTCGCCTGGCAGGCCGCCGACCGGGCGCCGGTGCCGGGGCACCGCTGAGCCCGCGTCACCGGCCTTTAGAACCGCTTTCAGGATCAGGCGCCAGCACGGTCGCGTCTTTCTGAAAGCGGTTCCTACCCGAAGCGGACGCCGAGCGGGTTACCATGACCCGGGATGCCCGGACTGCAAGCGAGAGCGGAAGCCCCCACACGCGCGCCGGAGCACCGGCCCGGCGAGCAGGAGCTGGCGCTGGAGCGCCACCGGCGCGAGCTGACCGGCTACTGCTACCGGATGCTCGGCTCGGCCTTCGAGGCCGAGGACGCCGTGCAGGAGACGATGCTGCGCGCCTGGCGGTCGCTCGATCGCTTCGAGGGCCGCGCGGCGCTGAAGTCGTGGCTGTACCGGATCGCGACGAACGTCTGCCTGGACATGCTCGACGGGCGCAAGCGCCGCGCCCGCCCGATGGACCTGGGCGCGCCGGGCACCATCGACGGGCCGCTGGCGACGCTCCCGGAGACGACGTGGCTCGAGCCGATGCCGGACGGCCGCGTGCTGCCCGAGGCCGCCGACCCGGCCGAGCTCGCCGAGGCGCGCGAGACCGTGCGCCTGGCGTTCGTCGGCGCGCTGCAGCACCTGCCGGCCCGCCAGCGGGCGGTGCTCATCCTGCGCGAGGTCCTGCACTGGCGGGCCGCCGAGGTGGCCGAGCTGCTGGACACGAGCGTCGCGTCGGTCAACAGCGCGCTGCAGCGCGCGCGCGCCGCGCTCACGGCCAGCGACGTCTCTTCGGCCGACCAGGCCTCGCAGCTCGACGACGGCAAGCGCGAGCTCCTGGACCGCTACGTCCAGGCCTTCGAGCAGTACGACATCGAGTCGCTGGTGACGCTGCTGCACGAGGACGCGACGCTGTCGATGCCGCCCTACGACCTGTGGCTGCGCGGGCACGACGACATCGCCGGCTGGCTCACCGGGCTCGGCTCGGAGTGCCGCGGCTCGCGCCTGCTGCCGGTGGCCGCCAACGGCTCGCCGGCCTTCGGGCAGTACCGCCCCAGCGGGCCGGGCGGCGCCTTCGAGCCGTGGGCGCTGCAGGTCATCGAGACCTCCGGCGGGCGGATCACGGGGATCAACTCGTTCCTCGACACGGCGCGGCTGTTCCCGCTGTTCGGGCTCCCGCCGCGGCCGGGCGCCTAGAGCCCCTCCTCGCGCGGCAGGACGTCGGCCAGCCCGCAGAGGTCCACCAGCGCCTTGAGGTCCGGCGAGGCGTGACGCAGCCGCAGCCGGCACCCGAGCCGGTGCGCGGTGAGCTGCAGGCGGGCGAGCGCCTCGAGCGCGACGACGTCCGCGGCGAGCCCGCCGACGTCGCAGGCCACGACGCCGGCGTGCCCGTCCGCGGCGATCGTCCGCAGGCGCGCGCACGCGGCCGCCACGTCGGCGCGCGAGAGCGCGCCCAGCGCGAAGGCGCCGGCGTCCGGCTCCGGGGACGGTCTGGGGGGCAGCGCAGCTCCTTTGCCTGGTCGCCGTACAGACAGGCGGCGCCGGGAAAACTCATCGCGGGCGGCGCCCGCCGCGTGCCCGCGCGGGTCAGCCCTTGCGCCCGCGGCGGCCCGCCAGCAGGCCGAGCGCGAGCCCCGCGGCCAGTGATGCGGCGATCACGATGATCAGCGGCGCGTGGCCGGTCCCGAGGATGTAGTTGACCTTCACCTCGCGCAGGTTCAGCACCGCGAACGCGGTCGCGATCACGGCGATGACGGCCACCGCGGCCAGGCGCGCCTGCTCGCGCGACGAGCGCTTGCGGGGCGCCTTCCCGCCGCCCTGCGCGGGCGTGGTGCCGAGGCCGGGCGTGTCCATCCGCTGAGTATGGCGCCCGCCGCGACGCGGGCCGTGCGCGCGGCGGCCTCGATCGTGCCGAAGCAGGCCGCCCCGGAACAGATGCCGCCGTGGCCGGCGACGGGGTCCTCGAGAGCGTGGGTCGTGAAGGCGACGCCCGGCCCGCGGGCCGAGCCGGTCCCCGGCTCACCGTCCTGCCCTGCGCGCCGCCGGCCGCCGCAACGAGAGCGTGGAACCGCGCGCCGAGAACCTCCATCGGGCCGCCGGGATCTGAGACGATCGCGACCACCCGCTCGTGAGAGGAGATCCATGCCCGAGTACGCACCCGGAACCCCGTCCTGGGTCGAGCTTTCCTCGCCGGACACCGACGCGTCGGCAGCCTTCTACGCCGCGCTCATGGGCTGGAGCGCGACGGACCCGGGACCCGCCGAGGAGACGGGCGGCTACCGCATGTTCCAGCAGGACGGCCTGAGCGTCGGCGGGCTGATGGGCCACATGCAGGAGGGCCAGCCGACCGCCTGGGCGACCTACGTCAGCGTCGCCGACGCGAACGAGACCGCCGGCAAGGTCAAGGCGGCCGGCGGCAGCGTGGTGGTCGAGCCGATGGACGTGATGGACATCGGCCGGATGGCGTTCTTCGCCGATCCCACCGGCGCCGTGTTCGGGGTCTGGCAGCCGAAGGCCTTCACCGGGGCCGAGCTCGTGAACGAACCGGGCTCGCTGTGCTGGAACGAGGTCCTCACCCGCGATGCCGAGGCCGGCAAGGCGTTCTACCCGGCCGTCTTCGGCTGGGCCGCGGGCCGCCCGTCGTTCGCGGGCGCGCCCGAGAGCTACACGGTGTGGGAGCTCGCCGGCAGGCCCGTCGGCGGCATGATGCAGATGACCGACGAGTACTTCCCCCCGGAGGTCCCGCCGCACTGGGAGGTGTGCTTCGCGGTCGCCGACTGCGACGCCACCCTCGCGCGCGCACGCGAGCTCGGGGCGACCGTCACGTCGGGGCCGATGGACATGCCGATCGGCCGCTTCGCCGGGTTCATCGACCCCCAGGGCGCCTCGTTCACCGTGATGCAGGCCGCGCCGAGCGACTGAGCCGCGGCGCAGCGCTCGGCGAGCTCAGCTCCAGCGCTGCAGCTCGACGATGTTGCCCTCCGGGTCGCGCGCGTAGACGGCCTCGAGGTGGCCCGCGCCGGGCACGTCGGTCTCCACCAGCTCGCCGGCGACGCTCCCGCCGGCGGCCAGCAGGCGCTCGAGGGTGGCCGGCACGTCGTCCACGCGGAAGGCGATGTGCGCGAAGCCGCGCCGGTTCGCGGGCGGCGGGGTCGCCGGGCGCTCGTCCTGCTCGTAGGTGAAGATCTCGATCGTCGAGCCGCCCGCGGCCTGTCCCGGCAGGCGGAGGTGCAGGCCGCGGGCGCGTGCGCCGGCGATCCCCGTGAGCCGCTCGAGGAACGCGCCCGAATGGTCGCGCTCCGGCGGATCCGGCTCGCAGCCGAAGACCGCGACGTAGAAGTCGGCGATCGCCCGCCAGTCGCGGGCGACGATGTTGACGTGGGCGAAGGCGGCGGTCATCGGGGCAACCCTACGAGGGAAGGTGGACCGGGCGGCGGGCTCGACGGCGCGAGCAGTGTCGTATACGAAAGCGGCGCATCTGTAGTCTGAACACCTCCGGAGCCTCTCGATCGGATACCCACGTTGCCCAAGAGCGATCTCGCCGATCTCGTCGTCCGCACCCTCCGCGACCGCGTGCTCGACGGTGAGCTGGCGCCGGGGGCGCGCATCGGCCAGGAGGAGATCGCCCGCGAGCTGTCGGTCAGCCGCATCCCCGTCCGCGACGCGCTGAGCCGGCTCGCGCACGAGGGCCTCGTGACCGTCGTCCCGCGCAGCGGCGCGACCGTCACGCGGTTCGACCACGCCGAGCTCGTCGAGATCTACCGGATCCGCGAGGTGCTCGAGCCCCTCGCCGTCGCCGCGAGCGCGCGCGGCCTCAGCGGCGGGCAGCTCGCGGAGGTCGACCGGGAGCTCGCGTCGATCGAGTCCTCGCCGGACGACGGCGCCGCCTGGATCGAGCACGACCGCCGCTTCCACCTGGCCTGCAA
>JAICJK010000089.1 GCA_025928415.1 Solirubrobacteraceae bacterium
GCGACGATCTCCTGCACCTGCTCGAGCGTCGCCGGCCGGTGCACGGTCGCGGCGCCGTAGGCGTGGTTGCCGGCCCAGTTGGTCAGAGGCACCAGGCGAGGCTAGACGGGCGGCCAGGTGGCGCGTTCGACGCTCACGCCGACTCCTGCACCTCCGTCGCCAGATCGCGCAGCACGCCCGTCAGCGCGTCCGCGATCTGCTGCAGGTCGTCCGCGAGCAGCGTGCGCATGTCCCGGAAGACGAGCTCCGAGCCGCCATCCGCGCCGATCACCGCCATCCGCAGCGGGATGTCCACCGCGGCGGCGGGGTCGCGCGCCAGCAGCCGCGCTCCCGCCGCCGGGTTCCCGAACACCAGCGTCCATGCCGCGACGCCGGGCGAGCCCGCCGCCGCCATGTCGTGCCCGTGGTCGACGACCGCGTACTCGGTGATCCCGCGCGCAGCCAGCGCGGCACGCAGCGCGGCGACGACCTCGTGCGGAGGGGCATCGACGGCGACGCGCTCGTAGGGGCCCACGGCGCCGACCATATGCGACGCGCACACGCGCGCGCACGACCTGCACGGAGGTCGGGTCTTTCGGCGCTGCCCGTGAAGGCCCGCCGAGGACGCGCGTTCAGGCGGCAAGGAGTCACGCAGACCCATCCGCCCGCAGCACGAGGAGGAACGCAAGCCATGCAGAAGCGAGCAGTGCTCATCGGACTGGCCGGTGCCGCCGCGATGGGGGTGTCGGCCTCGCCGGCCCTCGCCGCCACGGTCCGCGTCGACACCAGCAACGCGGTCCCGCCCGTCAAGCGCATCCTCTTCACCGAGACCGGCATCAAGGACCCGGTCACGCTCGTCACGACGTTCCCGGGCGAGGTCAACACCGTCAAGGTCACCCAGGTCGGGACGGACTTCATCATCAACGACGCGACGACCCCGCTGACGGCCGGCGCCAAGTGCACGGCCGTCGACGCGAACACCGTCAAGTGCCCGTCGGCCGCCATCCAGGAGCTGCACTTCGTCCTCGGCGCGATGGACGACTCGTTCGACAACCAGACGAGCATGAACGCCTACGTCAACGGCGGCCCCGGCGTCGACACCATCGTCAACTCGGGCTCGGGCGACGACGAGATCGACGTCGACGGCTCCAAGTCGACCGACGTCGACGTCGTGAAGACCTGCGGCGCGGGCGCCGACATCGTGCGCGTCGACGGGTTCGACCCCGTCGCGCCGGCCGACTGCGAGACCGTGTTCGTGAACGGCACGCAGACCCGCCCGGTCCCGCCCCCGGTCGTCCCGCCGGTCACGCCGCCCGTGACGCCTCCGGTCACCCCGCCCGTCACCCCGCCGGTGACGCCGCCGGTGACGCGCCCGGTCACGCCGCCGGTCACTCCGCCCGCGACGCCTCCGGTCACGAACCTCGCGCCGGCGGTCACGCCGCCCGCCGCCACGCCGCCGGTGGTCCCGCCCGCGCAGACCTTCACCGCGCAGTCCCAGCGCAAGCCCGTCAAGGCGATCGCGGCGCTGGCCGGCTCGGCGCACCTGCGCGGCCGCGTCGTCTCCGTCGCGCTGCGCTGCACCCGCGCCGGGCGCGCGTCGCTGTCCTCCCACGGCCGCCGGCTGGCGAGCCGGTCGGTCGTCTGCCGCCGCGGGCGCGCGTCGGTGCGCTTCACGCTCAGCCGGCGTTCCGCGCGCTCGCTGAAGCACAGCCACAAGCCCGGTCTCGTGATCGCGGTCCGCGCCGGGACCACGACCGCCAAGCTGCACCCGCGCCTGGCGCGGTAGCTCGGGGGCGGCACCCCGGTGCCCGCCGGGCGGGCGGGCACATGCGGCGTCGGCGCCGGCCCCGATGTGGGGCCGGCGCCGCCGCGCGTCACGTTCGGGCCACGGTGCGCTGCGGCGGTCCGCTGCGGTGCACGAGCGCCAGGGCCCCGCGGGCCGCCTCGGTGGCACTCGCCCAGGCCACCTCGGAGAGCAGCCCGGGGCCGGCCACCATGTCGCCGGCCAGGAAGACGCCGTCGCCGCGGTCGACGGCCGGGCGGTCGCGCCACGTCGTGCCCGGCATGTCCAGCGCCCCCGAGCGACCCTGCATGACCTGGCGGCGCCGCCAGGTCTCGCGCTCGCGGCGCCCCTCGAGCGCCTGGTCGAGCAGCCGCTCCAGGCGCGTGGCGGCGCCGTCCGCGGTCTCGCCCGGGCGGATCGGCATCTGGGCCTGCACCAGCTCCTCGCCGTCGGGCGCCAGCGACGGATCCGCCGCCGTGAAGCGCTCGACCCAGCCGGCCTCGTCGAGGTCGGAGACCACGAAGGGGTCGCCCCGGTGGTGACGCAGGCCGAGGTCCAGGCAGACGGTGCTCCCGCTCGGCCAGCGCAGCGCGTCGTCGCCGAGCAGGCGCCGGGCGTCCGCCAGCTCGGTGGCGACGATCACCGGCGCCGCGGGCAGCTCCTCGATGCGCGCGCCGGTCTCGATCCTCACGCCCAGGGCCCGGGCCCGGGCCGCGAGCGTGCCGACCAGCGCGCTCCAGCCCCCGATGACGTAGCGGGCCACGGGCGGCGGGTTGAGCAGCGCGCGCACGGTGCGGGGCCACACGAACGCCGCCGACAGCTCCCCTGGGTCGTGATGGAAGGTGTACACGCCGCCGGCGGCGCTGAGCATCGCCGCCGTCCGCTCGTCGGAGTGGTCGCGCACCCAGTCGCGGAAGGAGCGGTCGATCGGCGCGTCGCGCCCGCGCAGGCGCAGGACCGTCGGGATCGAGGCCAGCGGCGGCGTGCGGCGCAGCTCGCCGTCCCAGCGCACGCGGATGCCGCCGAGCGGCGTGCCCGCGCTGGGGGGCAGCAGGTCGCGCTCGCGCAGCCACGCCCACAGCGGGCCGTCCTTGTAGATGACGTGCGGGCCGAGGTTGGCCTTGTACGGGCCGTCCGCGCTGCGGGCGCGGCCGCCGAGCTCCGCGTGCGCCTCGGCCAGGCGCACCGGCGCGCCGCCCTCGGCGGCGGTGATCGCCGCCGTCAGGCCGGCCAGCCCGCCCCCGATGATCGCGATCTCCTGCATGGCCCGTCTCCCTTCGCCGGTTGACGCGCCCCACGCTACGAGCCAACTGGCGCTCCGTACAGTGCCAGTCATGGGCTTTGAGGCAGGTCCGGTTGGGGAGGCGCTGCTCGCGGTCGACGCCGCCGACCCGCGCCCGCTGCACGAGCAGCTCGAGCGGGCGGTGCGCGCCGCGGTCCGGTCCGGCCGGCTGGCCCCCGGGGCGCGGCTGCCCTCCTCGCGCGGCCTGAGCGCCGACCTCGGGATCTCGCGCGGCGTGGTGACCGCCGCCTACGGCCAGCTCGCCGCCGAGGGCTACCTCGTCACGCGCCCGGGCGCCCCCGTCCGGGTCAGCGAGGCCATCCGCGGCGGGCAGGCTCGGCCTGCCGCCCGCTCGCTCGTGCGGGAGTTCGCCTACGACATGCGCCCGGGCCTGCCCGATCTCGCCGGGTTCCCGCGCCATCGCTGGCTGCGATCGCTCGGGGCCGCCTGGCGCAGCGCCCCCGCCGCGCGCCTGGGCGAGCTCGACCCCCGCGGCGTCCCTGAGCTGCGCGGCGCCCTGGCCGAGTACCTGGACCGCGTGCGGGGCACCGCCGCGGACCCAGAGCTGCTGCTGGCCTGCACCGGCTTCGCGCAGGGGCTGTCGCTCACCTGCCGCTGGCTGGTGGCGCACGGGATCGAGCGCCTGGCGGTCGAGGACCCCGGCTGGCACCAGCACCGCCTGATCGCCGAGCAGGCGGGGCTGCGGGTCGTCCCGGTCCCGGTCGACGCCGGCGGGCTCGGCGTGGCGGCGCTCGAGGCGAGCGGCGCGGCCGCGGTGATCGTCACGCCGGCCCGTCACTTCCCGACCGGCGCCGTGCTCGCCCGCGACCGCCGCGCCGCGCTGCTGGAATGGGCCGAGCGCCACGACCACCTGATCGTCGAGGACGACTACGACACCGAGCTGCGCTTCGACGGCTCCGGGGTCGGCGCGCTACAGGGCCTCGCCCCCGAGCGCGTGCTGCACGTCGGCTCGGCGAGCAAGCGCCTGGCCCCGGGTCTGCGGCTGGGCTGGATGCTGGCCCCGTCGTGGCTGACCTGGCCGCTGATCTCGGCGAAGTCCGTCGAGGACCGCAGCTCCGAGGTCCTGGGCCAGCTCGCCCTGGCGGACCTGATCGCGCGCGGGGAGCTCGACCGCCACCTGCGCCGCATGCGCCTGCGCTACGCCCAGCGGCGCCGCGCCCTGCTCGCCGCCCTGCGCCGCGACGTCCCGGCCGCCGTGACCGGCGACGACCCCGCGGGCCTGTTCGAGGCGCTGCGGTTCCCTCCGGGCGTCGACGAGCCGGCGCTGCTCGCGGCGGCCGCGCGGCGCGGGGTCGGCCTCGAGGGCCTGTCGTGGCACCGCTCCGCCGCCGACGGCCCGTCCGGCGTGCTGGCCGGCTACGCCAACCTGCCGGAGACCGCGATCGCCCAGGCGGTGCGCAAGCTCGCCGAGGCGGTCGAGGAGGTCGCGGGCTGAGGGCCGGGCGGGAGGACTGGTCAGCCGGCCGGCTCGCCCGCGACCGTCACGCGCGCGATGGTCGTCAGCGACTGGTAGTAGACGTCGCGCGCGAAGCCGGGCGCGGGGAACAGGAAGCCCTGGCTGGGGGAGGGGACGTCGACGCGGGCCTTGTCGGCGCCGCTGTCGAGGTCGAGGACGACGAGCTGGTCGTGGCCGGTGCGCAGGGACGCCCGGCGGGCCGCGGCCGATCCCGAGAGCGCCTGCAGCGGCGCTCGCAGCGCGCGGCGCACGAGCGGCCGGCGCAGGGCCGCGACGTCGGTGAAGTCCTGGACCACCAGCTCGCGCGTGTCGGTGTAGAGGATCAGGTGGCCGGCGTGGGCGAAGCCGTCGCGGCGCCACAGCGGCTCGAGCTCGTCGCCCGCCAGCCGCCACGCCCGCAGCACGGCGTTGCCGGCGTCGTAGGCCACGACGACGCCGCGCTCGGGGTCCCACGCCGGCGGGTTGGACTCCGTGCCGAACGGCAGCCCGCTGATCTCGACCGAGCGCACGGCGGCGTCGTCGTCGCGCCGCGCCCACCACAGCCGCACGGGGTCCGGCGCGACCCCCGTGCCGAGCATCGTGCGGTCGGTGTGGTTGCGCCCGTTGTCCATCCACAGCACGTGCTCGCCGGCGATCACCGGGTCCCAGCCGTAGCTGCGGCCGGGTGCCGGCCCGTAGGCCGGGCGCCATCGCTCGTCGATCGCCAGGCGGCCTGCGGCGCGGTCGAGCACCAGGCGGAACACGACCGTCGTCCCCACGGCGATCACGCTCTGCCCGTCGGAGGACAGGCGGGCGATCGAGGGCTCCGGGAGGCGCAGCGGCGCGGCCACCGGAAGCAGCGTCTCCGGGTCCAGCACCGAGACGGTCGAGGGCTCGAGGCCGGCGGGCGCGTCGCAGTCCTTGGTGACCAGCTCGCCGCCGTCGAGCAGGACGAACGAGTTGTGCGGCCGCGGGACGGGCAGCCGGTGGGACGCGAGCACCTCGAGGTCGGCGCTGAGGCGGTGGGCCCAGCGCCCGAAGACCATGTGCAGGTCGCCGTTGGCGTGCGCGGCCAGGCCGCCCGGCCAGTACGCGCCGCCCGGCAGGCGCGGCGTCGTGGCGGTCACGGCGAGCGTCTCGGGGTGCAGGCGCTCGACCCAGCCCTGCACCGGCGTGGCCAGCGGCCGGCGGCGCGCGATGTCGTGGCGCAGGGCGTAGAGCTCGCCGGGCTCGCGGCGCACGAGGACGTCGGTCGCGAAGGCGTCGGCGGACGCGGCGACCTCGAGTCGCTCGCCGGGGCGGATCCCCAGGCCGGGGACGCCATCGGCACAGCAGCGCCGCAGCGGTCCCCCGTCCTCGGCGGTCCACGGTCGCGGCCAGTAGGCGGACATGCGGGCGGACCCTACCAGCGCTGTGACACTGCGTCACACACTCTGTGCGAGACGGGCGCCGCGCCCCGGACATGGGAAGGACCTCCCGCTGTCGCGCGCTCGCCGCGGGTGTAGCGTCGCGTCGTCCATCCGACCGAAGGGAGACCCCGATGGCCAGCCGCTCGACGCCAGCCCAGGACCCGGCCGGCGGCCCGCCCGGCGCGGACGCCGAGCTGAAGGCGCGCCACCGCGCGATGTGGGCCTCCGGCGACTACGCGTCGATGGTCGAGACGTTCCTGCTGCCGCTCGGCCCGCGGCTGGTCGCGGCGTGCGGCATCGGCCGCGGCACGCGCGTGCTCGACGTCGCCGCCGGGACCGGGAACGCCGCGATCCCCGCCGCGCAGCAGGGCGCCGACGTCACCGCGAGCGACCTGACGCCCGAGCTGCTCGAGGCCGGCCGCCGCCGCGCGCAGGCCGCGGGCGCCGAGCTGACGTGGGCCGAGGCCGACGCCGAGCGGCTCCCGTTCGCCGACGCGTCCTTCGACGTCGTGATGTCCTCGATCGGCGCGATGTTCGCGCCCCGCCACGAGGCTGTCGCCGGCGAGCTGATCCGCGTGTGCCGGCCGGGCGGCACGATCGGGCTGCTGAGCTGGACGCCGGAGGGCATGGTCGGCGCGCTGTTCGCCGTGATGGGGCCGTTCGCCCCGCCGCCCCCGCCGGGCGCGACGCCCCCGCCGCGGTGGGGCAGCGAGGCGCACGTGCGCGAGCTGCTCGGCGATCGCGCCACGCTGCACACCGCCGAGCGCGACGTGCTCGAGGTCACGGCCTTCGCGCACCCCCGCGACTACGCCGCGCACTTCCGGGAGCGCTACGGGCCGACCATCGCCGCGCGGGCCAACGCGGGGCGGACGGGGCGCGAGGCCGAGTTCGACGCGGCGCTCGACGGGTTCTGCGAGGACTGGAACCGCGGCACGCCGGATCGCGCGCGGTTCGAGATGGAGTACCTGGTGGCGGTCGGCACGCGGGCCTGATCCGGCCGCCCGGGCGCGTGGTTGACACCGCTAGTCGTAAGTCGTAACTTACCGTTCGTCGTGACGAACGCTTCAGCGATGATGACGGCCCTGGGCGACCCGACGCGGCAGGCGATCCTCGATCGCCTGTCCGACGGTCCGCGTCCGGTCGGGGAGCTCGCGGACGGGCTGCCGGTCAGCCGGCCCGCGGTCTCCCAGCACCTCAAGGTGCTGAAGGACGTCGGGCTGGTGCTCGACCGTCAGGTCGGCACGCGCCGCCTGTACCGCGTCGACCCGGCCGGCCTGGCGCTCCTGCGCAGTCACCTCGACCAGTTCTGGCAGCGGTCGCTGGAGGCGTTCGAGTCCACCATCGAAGACCAGGAGGGCGCGTCAGATGATGATCCAGCCGATTGACCCCATCCGCCGGGAGACCGTCGTGCCCGCCTCGCAGCAGCGGGCCTTCGAGACCTTCACCGCGCGGATCACCGACTGGTGGCCGAGCCGTCACCACATCGGCAGCGCCGACATCGAGCAGGTGATCATCGAGCCGCGGGCCGGGGGGCGCTGGTACACGCGCCATGTCGACGGGACCGAGACCTCGACCGGCGTGGTCGTCGCCTGGGAGCCGCCCGAGCGCCTGGTCGTCACCTGGCAGATCAGCGCCGACTGGAAGTTCGACCCGTCGCTGGTCACGACCGTCGAGGTGCGCTTCGAGGACGAGGGGCCCGACCGCACGCGCGTGCGCCTGGAGCATCGCGACCTCGATCGCTACGGCCCCGACGCGGAGCGGATGCACGAGACGTTCGACGGCCCCGGCGCCTGGGAGGGCACCCTGGCGGCGTTCGCCGGCGCCCTGGAGCCGGTCCGGTGAGGTACGTCGTCCTCTACGAGTCCGCCGAGGACGTCGCGGCCAAGGCGCCGGCGCACTTCCCCGCCCACCGCGCGCGGATCGACGCCTTCCACGAGCGCGGGGCGATCCTGCAGGTCGGCACGTTCGCCGACCCGCAGTCCCAGGGCTCGATGGCGGTCTTCCCGAGTCGCGCCGACGCCGAGGCGTTCGTCGACGGGGACCCGTTCGTCGAGCACGGCGTCGTGCGCCGCTGGGAGATCCGCGAGTGGAACGAGATCCTGGGCAGCTGAGCC
>JAICJK010000414.1 GCA_025928415.1 Solirubrobacteraceae bacterium
AGCACCATGTGCAGCCCGGCGCGCGGCGCGCTGCGCGGAGCCGCGGCGAAGCGCTCGGCGACCGCGGCGCCGAGCACCTCGCGGCGCGCGGCATAGACGGCGCGGGTCCGGCGCAGGTGGCGGTCGATGGCGCCGCTGCCCAGCAGCCACGCGTAGGCGTGCTCGTCGATCGCCCGCGAGCCGCCGCCCGACGCGCGGCGCGCCTGCGCCAGCTCCTCCGCGAGCCCTTCGGGGGCGGCCAGCCAGCCCAGTCGCAGCGCGGGCGCGAGGGTCTTGCTCGCGGTCGCCAGGTAGACCGTGTGCGCCGGGGCGGCCCCCTGCAGGGTCTCGATCGGCGACCGGTCGTAGCGGTACTCGGCGTCGTAGTCGTCCTCGAGGATCAGCCCGCCGGTCGCGGTCGCCCAGTCGACCAGGCTCCGGCGCCGGCCCGGGGCGAGGACCACGCCGGAGGGGAACTGGTGGGCGGGGGTGACGACGACCGCGTCGACCGCCCGGCGCGCGAGCTCGTCGACGAGCAGGCCGTCGCCGTCGACCGGGACGGGCACGACGGTCAGGCCGTTGCCGCGGATCGCGTCCCAGGTCCCGTCGTAGGACGGGTCCTCGACGGCGACGGCGCGCGCCCCGCGGCGCGCCAGGACGCGGCAGACCAGGTCGAGCCCGTGCTTGAAGCCGTGGGTGACCAGGAGCTGGTCGGGGGCGCTCGCCACGCCGCGCACGCGGGCCAGGTACGCCGCCAGCGCCGTGCGCAGGGCGACGCCGCCGCGGGGCTCGCGGTCGTAGTCCAGCCCGGCGTCCGGGACCGTGGCCAGCGCGTGGCGCACCGCCCGCAGCCAGTCGCGGCGCGGGAACAGCGAGAGGTCCGGGGCGCCGGCCACGAGGTCGTAGCGCGCCGGGGCCGGCTCGCGGGCCGGCGGGTGGGGGCGGGCCCCGGCGACGCGGCGGACCACCGGCCGCGCCCGCGTGCGCAGCTCGATGTCACCTTCGGCGGCGATCTGGCCGTAGGCGTCGAGCACGATCCCGCGCGACACGCCGAGCTGCTCGGCCAGGTCGCGGGTGGAGGGCAGCGCGGCGCCGGGGGTCAGGCGCCCGGCGCGGATCGCCGCGCGCAGCTGCTCGGCGAGCTGCCGGCGCAGCGGGACGGCGGCCGCGCGGTCGAGCGCGATCGGCAGCTCCCACGGCCGACTGGTCGCATCCGGCGCGGTGGAACTGGTCCTGTCCATCGGGCCGGGCCGATCTTAGAGTCCGCGCCCATGAGCGCCCTGCGAGAGACGATGTCCACCCAGGCCGCCCTGCTGGCGCGCCTGCTCGAGGACGCCGCGCCCGCGCAGCGGGCCGCCGAGCGGCTCGCCGGCCGCCGGGTGCTGCTCGTCGGCACCGGGACGAGCTGGCACGCGGCCCACCAGGGGGCCGCGTTCCTGCGCCGCGCCGGGCTGGAGGCGTGGGGCGTCCAGGCCGCCGACGCCGCCCGCGACGACCCGTCCGCGGGCGAGGGCGACGCGCTCGTGCTGCTCAGCCACCGCGGCTGGAAGTGGATGACCTCCGACGTCCTGGAGCGCGCCCGGGCCCGTGGGGTGCCGACCGTCGTCGTCTCCGGCGAGGGCACCGAGGCCGACCTGCACACCAGCCCGCAGGAGACCTCCGCGACCTTCACCGCCAGCCACCTCGGCGCGCTGCTGCGCCTGGCCCAGCTCGCGCAGGCGCTCGGCGCCACGCTCGGGCGCCTGGAGGACGTCCCGGCCGCGGTCGCGGCCGAGCTCGACGGCGAGCCCGCGGGCGTGGCCGTCCCCGCGCGCTTCCTGCAGTTCGCCGGCACCGGGATCAACGCGTGGACGGCGGCCGAGGGCGCCCTGAAGATCGCCGAGGCGGCGTTCGTCGCCAGCGAGGGGCTGTCGTGCGAGAGCACGATCCACGGTCCCGCGGCCGCGCTCGGCGCCGACGACGGGCTCGTGTGCCTGGACGGCGGCGCGGCGCCCGCCCGCGTGGACGACCTCGTGAGCGTCGTGACCGCGCACGGCAGCGCGGTGCACCGGTTCGACCGGCCTGCGCTGGGCGAGCCGCTGTCGGTCTTCGCGCTCACCGCGATCGTCCAGAAGATCGCGCTCGAGGCCTCCGAGGCGCTGGGCACCAACCCCGACTCGTTCGGCCGCGACCTGCCGGGGCGCGAGCCGGCGTGGAGCGCGATCCGGCTCTGATCGACGGCGGCCGGCCGGGGTGGCGATCGCCGGCAGCTTCTGCTTGAATCCTAGATCCTCGAAAATCTAGGGACGAAGGAGCCGCCGTGACCGCCACCAGCAGCCGGGAAGCCGTCCGCCCCAAGGACTTCCTGGCGCTCGATCGCCTGCTCGGCGACGAGGAGCGCGACATCCGCGACACCGTCCGGGCGTTCGTGCGCGACCGCGTGCTGCCCGACGTCGGCGAGTGGTTCGAGGAGGCGCGCATCCCCGTCGAGCTCGCGCGCGAGCTCGGCAAGCTGGGTGTGCTGGGCATGCACCTGGAGGGCTACGGGTGCGCGGGGGCGAGCGCGACGGCCTACGGGCTGGCCTGCCTGGAGCTCGAGGCGGGCGACAGCGGCATCCGCAGCCTGGTGTCCGTCCAGGGCTCGCTGGCCATGTTCGCGATCTGGCGCTGGGGCTCGGAGGAGCAGAAGCAGGCCTGGCTGCCGCGGATGGCGGCCGGCGAGGCGATCGGCTGCTTCGGGCTGACCGAGCCGGACTCCGGCTCCGACCCCGGCTCGATGCGCACCCGCGCGCGGCGCGACGGCGCCGACTGGATCCTGCACGGCCAGAAGATGTGGATCACCAACGGCTCGCTCGCCGACGTGGCCGTCGTCTGGGCGGCGACCGACGACGGCGTCCGCGGCTTCCTGGTCCCCAAGGGCACCAAGGGCTTCACCACCCAGGACATCCACCGCAAGCTGTCGCTGCGCGCCTCGGTGACCTCCGAGCTGCTGCTCGACGACGTGCGCCTGCCGGCCGACGCGCTCCTGCCCGAGGCCACGTCGCTGCGCGGGCCGCTGTCGTGCCTCAACGAGGCGCGCTACGGGATCGTCTGGGGCGCGGCCGGCGCCGCGCGGGCGTGCTTCGAGGCCGCGCTGGACTACAGCGCCGAGCGCGTCCAGTTCGGCAAGCCGATCGCCTCCTACCAGCTCCAGCAGCACAAGCTCGCGACGATGGCGCTGGAGGTCAACCGCGCGACGCTGCTGGCCCTGCACCTCGGGCGGATGAAGGACGAGGGCCGCCTGCT
>JAICJK010000012.1 GCA_025928415.1 Solirubrobacteraceae bacterium
CCTTCCTCTCCGGGCGCTACCGCGAGATCGAGCGGGGCCTCGAGCGCGAGATGAAGCAGGCCGCGGCGGCGCAGGAGTTCGAGCAGGCCGCGCTGGTCCGCAACCGGCTGCGGGCGGTGCAGTCGCTGCTCGAGCGCCAGCGGGTGGCCAACGAGTCCGTCGGGACGCTCGACGCCGTGGCCGTCGCCGTCGAGGGCGTCGACGCCAACGCGCAGGTCTTCCAGGTCCGCGACGGCGTGCTCTCCGACCGCCAGTCGTTCTACCTGGAGAACGCGACGGAGTCGGACATCGGCGAGGTGGCGCGCGAGTTCCTGCTGCAGTTCTACGGCGACGGCGCGATCGCGATCCCGGCGCAGATCATCGTGCAGGGCGAGGTGGAGGACCTCGAGGCCGTCGCCGAGGCGCTGTCCCAGCGGCGCGGCGGGCGGGTCGAGGTGCGCCCGGCCGAGCGCGGGGACAAGCGCCGGATCCTCGAGCTGGCCGAGCGCAACGCGCAGCTCGCGCTCGACCAGGAGAAGCTCAAGAACGAGCGGCGCCGCCAGCAGCGGGTGGAGGCGCTCGACGGCCTGCAGGAGGCGCTCGGGCTCGACGCGCTGCCGCTGCGCATCGAGTGCTTCGACATCTCGAACCTGATGGGGACCCACACCGTCGCCTCGATGGTGGTCTTCGAGGGCGGCGCGCCGAAGAAGGGCGACTACCGGCGGTTCACGCTGCGGGGGTTGACCGAGGGGGTGCCGGACGACTTCGCCGCGATGGAGGAGGTCCTCGGCCGCCGGATCAAGCAGTGGGAAGTTCAGCAGGACCTGTCCCCGCACGACCCCAACCGCAACGAGTCCTTCGCGACGCTGCCCAACGTCGTGGTGATCGACGGCGGGCCGGGCCAGCTCTCGGCCGGCCTGCGCGCGCTGGAGGGCTTCCGCGAGCGCGGCGTGACCGTCGTCTCGCTGGCCAAGCGGATCGAGGAGGTCTTCGTCCCCGGGCGCGCCGAGCCGATCCGCCTGGACCACGACACGCCCGAGCTGCAGCTCCTGCAGCGCGTCCGCGACGAGGCCCACCGCTTCGCGATCTCCCACCACCGCATCCGCCGCGACCGCGCGATGACCGCGTCGGTGCTGGACGACCTGCCCGGGATCGGCCCGGCGCGCAAGCGCGTGCTGCTCAAGCACTTCGGCTCGCCGGAGGCCGTGCTCGGCGCCTCGCGGGAGGAGCTCGAAGGGGTGCCCGGACTGCCGGGCAAGACCGCGCGCGAGCTCTACGGCTTCCTGCACCGGACGAGCTCGGGCTGAGCGCCGCGGGGCTCCTATGCTGCCCGGGTGACGCGGAGGCCGTCCGACGCCGAGCAGGAGCCCTGGGGGGAGGACCCGAAGCTCGACGCGCTGCTCGGCGAGCGGGGCTCCGCGGGCTTCCGCGCGCTCCTGGACGGCTTCCCGGAGGCCGTCGGCGTCCTCTGGGCGCTGCGCGACGACGCCGGGCGGATCGCCGACTTCGCGTTCGGCTACGGCAACCCGGTGATGCTGCGCCGCTTCCGGATCCCCGCCGCGCAGCGCGACCGCTACACGCTGCTGGAGGCGCTGCCGCAGATGCGCGGCAGCCGCGCGCTGGCCGCCTACATGGACGTCTGCGACACGGGCGAGCCGTGGGTCCAGGACGTGACCTACGACACGCCGTTCGGCGACGGCTACATGCTCGGCACGTTCGTCCAGCGCACCGCGAAGCTCGGCGACGGGCTGATCGTCTTCCTCACCGACGTCACCGAGCAGCGCCGCATGGAGTCCGAGCTGCGCAGCTACGCCGACCTCGTCGCCCACGACCTGCGCGAGCCGGTGATCGGCATGGCCCACCTGGTCTCGCTGCTCGAGCGGCGCCGCGACGAGCCGCCGCCGGAGGAGGTCCTGGGCCTGCTGCGCGCGAGCGTCGAGCGGGCGAGCGCGCTCATCGACGGCGTGCTGGCCTACGCGCGCGCGGGCGAGCTGCGCACCGAGCGGGTGGCGCTGGACGGCCTGGTCGCCGAGGTCGAGCAGGACCTGCGCCCCGGCCTGGACGCGGCCGGCGCGACGCTCCAGGTCCGCGAGCTGCCGGAGGTCGACGGCGACCCGCGGCAGCTCCGGCGCCTGCTGCAGAACCTCGTGGCCAACGCGCTGCGCTTCCGCAGCTCCGCGCCGCCGCGCATCGAGCTCTCCGCGCTGCAGGACAGCGAGGAGTGGGTGGTGACCGTGCGCGACAACGGCGTCGGCGTCGAGCCGGAGCACGCCAGCCGGATCTTCGGGATGTTCGCGCGCGCCAACGCCGCGGTCGACGGCACGGGGATCGGGCTGGCGGTCTGCCGGCGCGTCGTCGAGGCGCACGGCGGGCGCATCTGGGTCGAGGCGGCCGACGGCGGCGGCAGCGCCTTCCGCTTCACGCTGCCCCGCTGAGCGCCAGAATGGCCCGCATGGCGACCACCGAGCCGGACCGGACGACCGGCACACCCGACGACGAGGCGCGGCGCCCGCGCCTGCAGGACCTGGTGGTCATCACCGGGTTCTCGGGCGCCGGGAAGTCGACGGCGATGAACGTCTTCGAGGACGCCGGCTACTTCTGCGTCGACAACCTGCCGCCCGAGATGATCCGCGGGCTCGTCGAGCTGTTCATGCACGAGGGCTCCAAGGTCGCCCGCGCCGCCGTCGTCTGCGACGTCCGCGGCGGGGAGTTCTTCGAGACGCTCAGCGCCGCCCTGGACGAGCTGGAGGCCGCGGGCGGCACCCGGCGGCTGCTGTTCCTGGACGCCGACGAGCAGACGCTGCTCAACCGCTACAAGGAGACCCGCCGGCGCCACCCGCTGGCGCCGCGCGGCTCGATCGCCGCCGGGATCGCCCGCGAGCGCGAGCTGCTCGAGCCGCTGCGCGAGCGGGCCGACGCGATCGTCGACACCGCCGGCCTGAAGGCCCAGGACCTCCGCCGCCGGATCGCCCAGGAGTTCCTGCCGCGCCAGACCGCGGCCAAGCTCGCCGTCAGCTTCCAGTCGTTCGGCTTCAAGCACGGGCCGGCCCGCGACGCCGACCTGCTGTTCGACGTGCGGTTCCTGCCCAACCCCCACTACGTGCCCGAGCTCAAGCCGCTCACCGGGCTGGACCCCGAGGTCGTCGCCTACGTCGGCCGCGACGGGCAGCTCGACGAGTTCTACGCGCGCCTGCATCCGCTGCTGGACTTCCTGCTGCCGCAGTACCTCGCCGAGGGCAAGGCCCACCTGGTGGTCGCGATCGGCTGCACGGGCGGCCGGCACCGGTCGGTCGCCATCGCGGAGGCGCTCGCCGGGCGCTACCGCGAGCGCGACGACGTCGTGGTGGAGGTCGTCCACCGCGACACGGACCTCGCGCGCTGATGATCACCCACGTGGCCTTCGAGGTCGCCGACCTGACGGCCTCGGCCGCCTTCTACGACGCCGTCCTGCACCGCCTCGGCGGCCGCCGGCTGCGCGACGCGCCGGGCGGCATCGCCTACGGCCGCGTGGATCCCGTGCTGTGGATCGTCGCCCGCGGCCGCGCGCCCGCGCCGGGCTACGGGCACGTGGCGCTGACCGCCTCCGGGCGCGCGGCGGTCGTGGCGGCGTGGGAGGCGGGGCTGGCCGCCGGCGGCGCCGACGACGGCGCGCCGGGGGTCCGGCCGCAGTACGGCCCGCGCTACTACGCGGCCTACCTGCGCGACCCGGACGGCCTGCGCGTCGAGGTCGTCTCAGGGGCCGTTTGAGTAGGGTCAAGGCCCTTCCCGCGCTGCTGTGAAAACCAAGGAAAGGTCCCGCCACCAATGTCCGTACGCGTCGGCATCAACGGCTTCGGCCGCATCGGCCGCAACGTCTTCCGCGCTGCCCAGGCCGCCAGTGCCGACATCGAATGGGTGGCCGTCAACGACCTCACCGACAACGACACGCTCGCGCACCTGCTCAAGTACGACTCGATCCTCGGGCCGTACCCCGGCAAGGTGACGGTGACCGGCGACGGGCTCGCCGTCGACGGCACGGAGATCAAGGTCCTGGAGGAGCGCGACCCGGGCAAGCTGCCGTGGGGCGACCTCGGCGTCGACGTGGTCATCGAGTCCACGGGCTTCTTCACCGACCGCGACAAGGCGGCCGCCCACCTCGACGGCGGCGCCAAGAAGGTCGTGATCTCCGCGCCCGGCAAGAAGGAGGACCTGACCGTCGTCCTCGGCGTCAACTTCGACGCCTACGACCCGGCCGAGCACGACGTGATCTCCAACGCCTCGTGCACGACCAACTGCCTGGCGCCGGTCGCCAAGGTCGTCCACGAGGCCGTCGGCATCAAGCACGGCCTGATGACCACGATCCACGCCTACACGGCCGACCAGCGCCTGCAGGACGCGCCGCACTCCGACCTGCGCCGCGCGCGCGCCGCCGCGATCAACCTCGTCCCGACCTCCACCGGCGCGGCGAAGGCCGTCGGCCTGGTCCTGCCCGAGCTCAACGGCAAGCTGCACGGCTTCGCGATCCGCGCCCCCGTCCCCACGGGCTCGGTCGTGGACCTGACCTTCGAGGCCGAGCGCGAGACCTCCGTCGAGGAGGTCAACGGCGCGCTGAAGGCGGCCGCCGACGGTCCCCTCAAGGGCATCCTCGAGTACACGGAGGACCCGATCGTCTCCACGGACATCATCTCCAACCCGCACTCGTCGATCGCCGACGCCGGCCTGACCGCGGTGCTCGACGGCACGCTCGTCAAGGTCGTCGCCTGGTACGACAACGAGTGGGGCTACTCCAACCGGGTCGTCGACGTGGTGCAGAAGGTCCTGTAGGTGCGGACGCTGGGGGACCTCGACGTCGAGGGCAGGCAGGTCGTCGTCCGGGTGGACTTCAACGTCCCGCTCGGCGGCGACGGCGCGATCGCCGACGACGCGCGCATCCGGGCCGCGCTGCCGACGCTCGCCGCGCTGCGCGAGCGGGGCGCCGCCAGGCTCGTGCTCCTGGCCCACCTCGGCCGCCCCAACGGCCGTGAGCCCGCGACGTCCCTCGCGCCGGTCGCCGCGCGCCTGGGGGAGCTGCTCGGGACCGACGTGGCGCTGATCGGCGAGCCCGACCCGGCGGCCGTGCCCGACGCCGAGGTGGTCATGGTCGAGAACGTGCGCTGGTTCGACGGGGAGACCGCAGACGACCCGGCCCTCGCCGCGCGCTACGCCGCGCTGGGGGACGTCTACGTCGACGACGCGTTCGGCGCCGCCCACCGCGCCCACGCGTCCAACCACGCGATCGCCGCGCTGCTGCCGAGCGCCGCCGGCCTGCTGCTGCAGCGCGAGGTCGAGACGCTCACGGGCATCCTGGAGGACCCGGGCCGCCCGCTGGTCGCGATCGTCGGCGGCGCGAAGGTGACCGACAAGATCGGCGTGATCGACGCCTTCCTGCGCCGCGCCGACAGCGTCCTGATCGGCGGCGCCATGTGCTTCCCCTTCTTCGCGGCGCAGGGCCACGACGTCGGGGCGTCGCTGTGCGAGGCCGAGGGCGTCGAGCCCGCCCGCCGCGCGCTGGCCGCGGGCGGCGAGAAGCTGCGCCTGCCGGTCGACCTCGTGCTCGGGCGCGCGTTCTCCGCGGACACCGAGGTGCAGGCGCTCGACGGCGTCGACGTGCCCGAGGGCTGGATGGGGCTCGACGTCGGCCCCCGCACCGCGTCGGCCTACGCCGAGCGGGTCGCCGGGGCCGGCAGCGTCTTCTGGAACGGGCCGATGGGCGCCTTCGAGCTGGAGCCCTTCGCGACGGGCACGCGCGCGGTGGCCGAGGCGGTCGCGGCGGCGCGCGGCACGACGGTCGTCGGCGGCGGCGACAGCGCGGCGGCCCTGGCGCGCTTCGGCCTCGAGCAGTCCGTCGACCATCTCTCGACGGGCGGCGGCGCCTCGCTGGAGCTCATCGAGGGCAAGCCGCTGCCCGGCATCGAGGCCCTCGCATGACCCGCATCCCGCTGATCGCCGGCAACTGGAAGATGCACAAGACGGTCGCCGAGGCCGAGGAGTTCATCGCCGGCCTGCTGCCGCGGGTCTCCAGCGTGGACGGCGTCGACGTCGCGCTGTGCGGGCCGTTCACGGCCCTGCAGGCGATGGTCGACTCCACCCGCGGCTCGCGCGTGGAGGTCTACGCCCAGACGATGCACTGGACGACCCACGGCGCCTACACGGGCGAGGTCAGCGCGCCGATGCTCACCGAGCTCGACGTCCATGGCGTGGTCCTGGGGCACTCCGAGCGCCGCGAGCTGTTCGGCGAGACCGACCGCGAGCTGCAGAAGAAGGTGCCCGCGGCGCTGGAGGCCGGCCTGCGGCCGATCCTCTGCGTCGGCGAGACCGAGCAGGAGCGCGAGAACGGCGACACCGAGCGCAAGCTGCGCCACCAGATCCAGGAGGGCCTGGAGAAGGTGCCGTCCGAGCGCCTGGCCGAGGTCGTCCTGGCCTACGAGCCGATCTGGGCGATCGGGACCGGCCTCGTGGCCACCCCGCAGCAGGCCCAGGACGCCGTCGCCTTCTGCCGCGCGCTGGTCGCCGACCGCTCGGCGGAGCAGGCGCAGGGCACGCGCATCCTCTACGGCGGTTCGGTCAAGCCCGACAACGCCGCCGAGTTGCTGGCGCTGCCCGACGTCGACGGCGCGCTGGTCGGCGGCGCCTCGCTCGAGCCGGGGCCGTTCGCGAAGATCGTCGACGCGGCGCGGGCGTGAGCGCCGGCGCAGACCCGGCCACGGGCGCCTGCCTGGTCGTCCTGGACGGCTGGGGGCTCGCCGCGCGGGGGCCGGGCAACGCCGTCTCGCTGGCCGCCACGCCGGTCTTCGACGGCCTCTGGGCGCGCTACCCGCACACGACGCTCACCGCCTGCGGCGAGGCCGTGGGGCTGCCCGCCGGGCAGATGGGCAACTCGGAGGTCGGCCACCTCAACCTCGGCGCCGGGACGATCGTCCGCCAGGACCTGACGCGGATCGACGCGGCCGTCGCCGACGGGTCGCTGGCCGCCAACGCGGCGCTGCGCGCGGCGATGACCGGCTTCGAGCGCGTCCACCTCATCGGCCTGGTCTCCGACGGCGGCGTCCACGCCTCCGACGAGCACCTGCGGGCGCTGATCGCGCTCGGCGCGTCGCTCGGCGTGCCCGATCTCGTCGTCCACGCCTTCACCGACGGCCGCGACACGCTGCCGCACGGGGGCGCCGGCTACGTCGCCGCGGTGGAGGGCTGGTGCGCCGCGGCGGGGCCCGGGCGGGGGCCGGGGACCCGGGCGCGCGTGGGCAGCGTCATCGGGCGCTATTTCGCGATGGACCGCGACCACCGCGCCGAGCGCACGCAGGCGGCCGTCGACCTGCTCGTGGACGGCGCGGCCGCCCACCACGCGGCCACCGCCGAGGCCGCGGTCCGGGCCGCCTACGAGCGCGGCGAGACCGACGAGTTCATCGTCGCCACCACGGTCGGCGACGAGGCGCGCATCCGCCCCGGCGACAGCGTGCTGGCCTTCAACTTCCGCCCGGACCGCATGCGCCAGCTCACCGAGGCCATCGGGCCGCGGGTCGCGCGGTACACGACGCTGACCGAGTACGAGGAGGGCTGGCCGTGGCCGGTCGCCTTCCCGCCCGACCGCCCCGAGGTGACGCTGGCCTCGGTGATCGCCGCGCGCGGCGACCGCCAGCTCCACGTGGCGGAGACCGAGAAGTACCCGCACGTCACCTACTTCTTCAACGGCGGCGAGGAGACCCCCTACGCCGGCGAGCGCCGCGAGCTGGTGCCCAGCCCGCGCGACGTGCCCACCTACGACCACAAGCCCGAGATGAGCGCCCGCGCCGCCGCCGACGCGTTCGCGGCGGCCTGGCGGGCGGACCGCCCGGCCTTCGGGATCATCAACTTCGCCAACGCCGACATGGTCGGCCACACCGGCTCGATCCCGGCCGCGGTCGCGGCGATCGAGACCGTCGACGCCTGCCTGGGCGAGGTCGTGGCCGTCGTGCAGGAGACCGGCGGCGTGCTGCTGATCACCGCCGACCACGGCAACGCCGACCACATGCTCGAGCCGGACGGCTCGCCGAACACCGCCCACTCGCTCAACCCGGTGCCCGTGATCGTCACCGACGAGCGCGCGGCGCTCCGCGACGGCGGCATCCTCGCCGACGTCGCGCCGACGATCCTCGCGCTGCTGGGCATCGAGCAGCCCCCGCAGATGACCGGGCGGCCGCTGACGGCCTGACGCCGAGCGCCCGCCGCAGCGCCAGGCGGCGACTAGACTCCGGCCGCGTGCTGCGCAGCCGCGGCCTCATCGTGCCCACGCTTGCCGTCTACGGCATCGTCGTCGTGCTCGTGGCGACGATGTTCGCCGTGCTGCTGGTCGCGATCACCGACCTGCGCCACGACGCGACCGTCGCGAAGCGGTCGGACCTGACGCTGCAGGCCTCCAGCGCGCTGGAGCGCTCGACGATCGACCTCGAGACCGGCCTGCGGGGCCGGCTGCTGACCGGCGAGGACCGCTTCCTGCTGCCCTATCGCGCGGCCAGCGAGGACATCCCGGTCGAGCTGCGCCGGCTGCGCGGGCTGGTCAAGAGCCCCGCGCAGCGCGGGCGCCTGGCGCTCGTGGAGCGCTACGTCCAGTCCTACGTGCACGACTACGCCGACCCGCTGCTCGCGCGGGCGGGTGACCTCACCGCCGCCGAGCAGATCGCCGCGACGGCCGAGGGCAAGCAGCGCCTGGACAAGCTGCGCACCGCGTTCGACGCCTTCGAACGCCAGCGCGCCCAGGGCGCCGAGCGCCGCCGCGACGCGACCTCGCGCCACGCCGACCGCGCGGTGCTGATCGGCGCGGTCGGCCTCGCGGCCTCGCTGGCGCTGCTCATCGGGCTGGCCGCCTACCTGCTCACGCGGATCCTCGGCCCGATCCGGCGCGTCACGCTCGCCGCCGAGCGCCTGGGGGAGGGCGAGCTGGTCCGCGTCGACGAGCGCGGGCGCGGAGAGCCGCGCGTCCTGGCCAGGGCGTTCAACACGATGTCCGCGCGGCTGGGGCGGCGCGAGGCCGAGATGCGCTCGGCCAACGCGCAGCTCGCGTCGGCCAAGGAGCAGGCCGAGGAGGCCTCGCGCCTGAAGTCCACCTTCCTCGCCAACATGAGCCACGAGATCCGCACGCCGCTCAACGGGGTCATCGGGATGACCGGGCTGCTGCTCGAGACGCCGCTGGACGCCGAGCAGCGCGAGTACGCCGAGACCGCGCGAGCCTCGGGCGACGCGCTCATGGTCGTCATCAACGACATCCTGGACTTCTCGAAGATCGAGGCGGGCAAGCTGGAGCTCGACCCACGCGACTACGACCTGCACGAGGCGATCGAGGCGTCGTGCGACCTGCTCGCGGTGCAGGCGCACGCCAAGAGCCTGGAGCTGTCGACCTACATCCACGACGACGTGCCGCGCGGCGTCCACGGCGACCGCGGCCGCGTCATGCAGGTCGTCACCAACCTGCTCGCCAACGCGGTCAAGTTCACCCCGCACGGCGAGGTCAGCGTCGACGTCGCGATGGTCGCCGGCCCGCCCGGCGAGGCTCGCCGCCTGCGGGTGTCGGTGACCGACACGGGGATCGGGATCGACCCCGCGCACGCCGCGCGGCTGTTCGAGTCCTTCGCCCAGGCCGACACGTCCACCACGCGCCGCTTCGGCGGGACCGGCCTGGGCCTGGCGATCTCGCGCCAGCTCGTGGAGCTCATGGGCGGCGCGATCGACGTCGACTCGCGGCCCGGCCAGGGCAGCACGTTCTCGTTCGTGCTGCCGCTCGAGCCCGCCCGCGGCGTGCTGGACGTGCGCGCGCCGCAGGCCGAGGTGCGCGGCCTGAAGATCCTGGTCGTCGACGACAACGCCACCAACCGCCGCGTGCTCGACGCCTACCTCGCGGCCTGGGGGATGCGCTGCAAGCTCGTGGAGGACGGGCCGGCGGCGCTCGAGTCGCTGCGGATCGCCGCCGAGGCGGGGGCGCCCTACGACCTCGCGCTGCTCGACTTCCACATGCCCGGCATGGACGGCATCGAGCTGGCCGCGCGGATCGCCAGCTTCCCCGCGCTGCGCTCGACCCGGCTCGTGATGCTGACGTCCTCCGGCCACGAGCTCGGGCGGGCGCGCGAGGTCGGGATCGCGGAGTTCCTGACCAAGCCGGTGCGCCAGTCGCGGCTCTACGACGCGATCGCCTCGGCCATGTACGAGGACGCCGAGCGCCCCCACCACGTCCCGCCGGCGCCGTCGGCGGCGAGCACGGGCGACGGCGCGATCCTCGTCGTGGAGGACAACGCGGTCAACCAGCGCCTCACGGTGCGGCTGCTCGAGCGGCGCGGCTTCAGCACGCGGGCGGTCGAGGACGGGCTGCAGGCGCTCGACGCGATCGCCGAGGAGCGCTTCTCGCTGGTGCTCATGGACTGCCAGATGCCCGAGCTCGACGGCTACGCCGCCACGCGCGAGATCCGCCGGCGCGAGGAGGCCGCCGGGGCCGGGGAGCGGCTGCCGATCGTCGCGATGACGGCCAACGCGATGGAGGGCGACCGCGAGGCCTGCCTGGCCGCGGGGATGGACGACTACCTGCCCAAGCCGCTGCGCCCGGAGGAGCTCGACGCCACGCTGGCCCGCTGGCTCGGCGACGCGGTCCCGGAGGCGGCGGTCGCGGCCCCCGGCGCCCGGCCGGCGAACGGCAGCGAGCCGCCCGCGCTCGACCACGCGCGCTTCGCGGAGATGGCCGAGGACTTCGGCCCCGAGGACCTCCGGGAGCTGGTGCACGCCTTCCTGGACACGATCCCGGGGCACATGGCCGACGTCCTCGACGCGGTCGGCGACCGGGACGGCCCGCGCCTGCGCGCCGCGGCCCACAAGCTGCGCGGCGGCTGCCTGGCGGTCGGCGCGCTGTCGCTCGCGACGTCGGCCGGCGAGCTCGAGCAGCTCGCCGCGGAGTCGGCCTTCGACGAGCGCATCGACGCCGCCGTCGCGACGCTGCGCCGGCGGACGGACGCCGTCCGCGCCGCCCTCGTGGCCGAGGTCGGGGCCTAGGGCTAGGAGGCCGCTCCGGCCCCGGCGCCCGACGTCGCCCGCCCCGGGCGCTCGGCCAGCCAGCGCTGGAGGTCTCCCAGGACGCGCGGGTCGATCGTGTGGGCCATCGGCGTCTCGTGGTACTCGACCGGCAGGCTGGCGGCTTCGAGCTGGGCGCGCGCCGCGCGGGCGAAGTCGACGGAGATCACCGGGTCGGCGCTGCCGTGGGCGATGAGCACCGGCATGTCGCGCCGCCAGACCAGGTCGGGCGCCCAGCCCTCGACGGTGGGGATGAACCCGCTGAGCGCCAGGATGCCCGCGGGGACGGGCCGTCCGGCGCCGAGGCCGAGGGCGTAGGACATCACCGTGCCCTGCGAGAACCCGCCGAGCACCGTCCGGCCCCAGTCGAGGCCCAGCTCGTCGCCGAGCAGCTCCTGCAGCGCCGCGTAGGACGCCCGGAAGGTCTCCGGCTCCGGGAACCCCACCCGCCCGAGGGCGTACCAGTGCTTGCCGCCGGGCGGCAGCGACAGCGGGCCGCCGACCGTGATGCCGCGCAGCCGGCCGGCCGGGTCGAGGATGTCGAACAGCCCGAACAGGTCATGCTCGTCGGCGCCGCGGCCGTGCAGCAGGACGAGCGTGCCCTCCGCCTCGCCCGCCGGCTCGCGCACGCGGACGGCGAGCGGCCGCACCGGCGCGCTCATCGGTCACCCTCAGGGCGCTGTTCGCGAAGCGCGACGTTCGCGCAGCGAACTCGCAATGCCGGCGCCAGCCGGCACGAGCTCGCAATGCTTCGGCGAAGCCGAAGCACGGTCACGCGCCCGCTCGCGGGTCGGGGAGCGTCACGAGCCGCTCCTCGAGCTCGGCCCGGTTGCGCTCGTACTGCGGCGGCAGCTTCAGGCTGCGGCCGAGCTCGGCCTGCGGCTCGTCGTAGGCGAAGCCGATGTCCCGCGAGGCCAGCTCGAACAGCACGCCGCTCGGCTCGCGGAAGTAGACCGAGTGGAAGTACTGGCGGTCGATGATCGGCGTGGGGCGCGCGCCGCCCTCGATCGCGTGCTCCCGGAAGGCCTCCAGCTCCGCGTCGTCGGCGACGCTCCACGCGATGTGGTGCACGCTGCCGGCGCCCTGGCGCCCGCGCGGGCCGGGCGGGGCGTCGTAGCGCAGGTGGGCGTGGCGCTCGGCGCCCTTGGCGACCCACACCCCGTCCGGCTCGGCGGGCTGCAGGCCCAGGCGCTCGAGCAGGCGGGCGCTGCCGGACGGCGCGCTCGCGTAGGCCCGGACGCCCTCGAACCCGAGCAGCGCGTGCTCGGCCGGCACGTCCGGAGCCTGCGCGACCAGGGGCGCGTCGGCCACGTCGACCACCACGAGCTCGTGCGTCAGGCCCTCGGGGTCGGCGAACGACAGGTAGCGGTCGTCGCGCTCGGTGGCGATCCCGGCCTCGCCGAGGCGATGGTGCCAGAAGGCGATGGCGTCGCCGGAGGCCACGCGCCATTGGATCGCGTGGACCTCGCCGTCGCCGGTCTGCCCGGGGGCGGCAGACGGGAACTCGAAGAAGGTCAGGATCGAGCCCGGGGTCCCGGTCTCGTCGCCGTAGTACAGGTGGTAGACGTCGGGCTGGTCGAAGTTCACGGTCTTCTTGACCAGGCGCAGGCCCAGCAGGCGGGCGTAGAAGTCGACGTTGCGCGGAGCGTCGGCGGTGATCGCCGTGATGTGGTGCAGACCCTCGAGGGCCATGGGACCTCCGGTGGGGTGGGCAGGTCGCGTCGATTGTAGGACACGTGATTGCACCTGCAACCAGAGGGCTGGCCTCAGGCGCCGCGCGTTGCTACCGTCCGCAGCGTCGTTGCACGCGCAAGGAGTCGACCTGCCTCATGGCCACGCCCACCCAGCCCATCCCGGCCGAGCCCGCGAAGCTCGATGCCCGCGAGGTCCGCGCCTGGCGCGGGCTGATGCGCGTCCACGCGACGCTCTCCAAGGCGCTGGACGCGGAGCTCGAGGCCGCGCACGACCTCCCGCTGACCTCCTATGAGGTCCTGATGCACGTCGCCGACGCCGAGGGCGAGCGGATGCGCATGTGCGAGCTGGCCGAGTCGATCCTGCTCAGCCGCAGCGGCCTGACCCGGCTCATCGACCGCCTCGAGCGCGACGGCCTGGTCTGCCGCACGACGTGCAGCTCGGACGCGCGCGGCGCGTTCGCCTGCCTGACCCCCGCGGGCCGCGCCAAGCTCGACGCGGCGCGCGCGACCCATCTCGCCGGCGTCCGGCGCCTGTTCCTGCAGCACTTCGGCCCCGAGGAGCAGGAGGTCCTGGCCTCCTTCTGGGAGCGCGTGCTCCCGGGCGCCGCCTCGACGCACTGCCGCTGAGGAACCGCCCTCGCGGGCTTGAAAAACTTGATACGTACCGACTGAGGTTTTATACTGCGTGGCAGGCATTCGCCCACGCGACCCAGGAGGTATCACCATGGCGATCGTCCGTTGGGAGCCCGTCCGCGAGCTCACCACGCTGCAGTCGGAGATGAACCGGCTGTTCAACACGTTCTTCGACACCCCGACGACGGGCGACGGCGCCCCCGCGCGCCGCTGGGTGCCCGCGATGGACCTCGTCGAGCACGACGACCACTTCGTCCTGACGGCCGACCTTCCCGGCGTCACCCAGGACGACGTCTCGATCGAGGTGCAGGCGGACGTCCTGACGATCTCGGGGGAGCGCAGGACCTCGCGCGAGTCGTCCGGCACCGGCTACTACCGCCTGGAGCGGTCGACCGGCGCCTTCAGCCGCACGCTGACCCTCCCCGAGGGCGTCGACCCGGAGGCCGTCGAGGCGTCGTTCGCCAACGGCGTGCTCGAGGTCCGCATCCCCAAGCCCGAGCAGCGCAAGCCGCGCCGCGTGAGCATCAGCGTCGGCGACGCCCCCGCGACGATCGAGGGCGGGACCGCCGGCGAGGCCGAGGCCGCCGACCGCGCCGCCTGACCGATCGCGCCGGCAGGGCGCCGCGCTACGGCGCGGCGCCCTCCCGGTCCGCGGGCGGGGTTCTCGCCGCTTCGCGCTCCTCCGCCCGCTCCACGGCCGCCGCGACCAGCGCCTCGGCGCGCCGGCGGCGGCGGCGCAGCAGGTACCAGAGCCCCGCGCCGGCGACGACGGCGACCACGAGGCCGCCCAGCCCGACCGCGTGGACGATCTTCTCGGCGCTGTGGCCGAGCAGGTAGGCCAGCAGCCCGATCGAGGCCGCCCAGCCGATCCCGCCCGCGGCGTTGTAGGGCAGGAAGACGCGCCAGCGCATGCCGCTCACTCCCGCCATCCACGAGGCGGTGATGCGCAGCCCGGTGACCCAGCGGCCGAGGAAGACCGCCTTGGGCCCGTGGCGGTCGAAGAACGGCTCGGCCAGCTCGATCACCCGGCGGCGGTGGTGCTGGAACGGCCCGGCCGCGGTCAGCAGCCGGCGCCCGTAGCGCCGGCCGATCGCGAAGCCGACGTTGTCGCCGAGGATCGCCCCCGCGGCCGAGACGGCGATGACCGCCTCGATCGACAGCTTCCCCCGGGAGGCGAGCACCCCCGCCGTGAACAGCGCGGTCTCGCCGGGCACCGGGACCCCCATCGTCTCGATGGCGATGAGGAGGAACAGGACGGGCAGTCCGACATGGGCGACGTCGACGATCGCGGCGAGCGCTGCGGGCACCCCAGGCTTCTAGCATGCCGCCCATGTCCGCGCTGCGCATCGAGGCACGCGATCCCGCCTCGCGAGCGCGCGCGGGCGTCCTGCATACGGCCCACGGGCCGGTGCGCACCCCGGCCTTCGTCCCGCTGGCCACGAAGGCCACGGTCAAGGGCCTGCTCCCCGCCGAGGTCGCCGAGCTCGGCTTCGACATCGTCCTCGGCAACACGTTCCACCTGTTCCTGGACCCGGGGGAGGAGCTGATCGCCGGCTTCGGCGGCCTGCACCGCTTCATGGGCTGGGACCGGCCGATCGTCACGGACTCCGGCGGCTTCCAGGTCTTCTCGATGGGCCACGGGACGGTGGCCGACGAGGTCAAGGGCCGCACCAGCGGCCCCGCGCATCACCCCGAGCGCACGGGGAGGGTGCTGGCGATCGAGGAGGCCGGCGTCCGCTTCCGCTCCTACCTGGACGGCTCGGAGCGCTTCATGGGGCCCGAGACCTCGATGGCCGTCCAGGCCGCCCTGCACTCCGACCTCGCGCTGGTCTTCGACGAGTGCACGCCCTTCCACGTCGACCGCGACTACACCGCCCGCTCGACCGAGCGCACGCACCGCTGGCTGCGCCGCTGCCTGGACTGGCACGGCGCGCACGGGCCGCGCGACCAGCTCGTCTACGGCATCGTGCAGGGCGGCGTCCACGAGGACCTGCGCGTGGCGTCCGCCGAGCACGTCGCCGCCGCCGCGGTCGACGGCATCGCGATCGGCGGGTCGCTCGGCGCCGACAAGCCGCAGATGCACGAGGTCGTGGGGTGGACGACCGCGGTGCTCGACCGGGTCGCGCTTGACCGGCCGCGCCACCTGCTGGGCATCGGGGACGTCGACGACCTGATCCGCGGCGTCGAGCTCGGCATCGACAGCTTCGACTGCGCGATGCCCACCCGCCTCGGGCGCCACGGCGTGGCGCTCGTGCCCGAGCCGGAGCGCCGCTGGCGCGTCGACCTGACCGCCGGGCGCTTCAAGCACGCCGACGAGCCGATCTTCGACGGCTGCCCGTGCCCGGCGTGCGCAGCGGGACTGTCGCGCGGCTATCTGCGCTACCTCGTCCACGCCCGCGAGCTGACCGGCATGCGGCTGCTGACGATCCACAACCTCGCGTTCGTGGCGCGGCTGATGGCCGACCTGCGGGCGGCCGTCCTCGCCGGGACGCTGCCGGCCACCGCGGGCGCGCTACGCGCCGGCGCGGCGCCGGGCGCGGCGGCCGCTGCGCCCGCAGCGGCCTGACGCGCG
>JAICJK010000404.1 GCA_025928415.1 Solirubrobacteraceae bacterium
GCCGCACCTCGACCCGCGCCCCGCGCCGCTGCGACAGGGCCTCGGCGACCGCGTCGAGGTCCTCCACCTCGCCCTGGACGATGATCTGCGCCGGGATCGAGATCGCGCCGTCGCCGTAGAACTGCAGCAGGAACTCGCGGGCCACCTCGCAGATGTCCGACTCCGTCGCGTTCTCCAGGTAGAACGACTGGCGGTCGGACAGCACGCCGTCGCGGACCTGGAAGACCTGGGCGTTGGCGTCGACCCCCTCCACGGCGACGGCCACCGCGTCGAGCGTCCCGACGGACTCGTTGGCCACCCGCTGGCGCTCGAGCAGCGACTGCACCGCGCGCAGGCGGTTGCGGACCAGCGCGGCCTGCTCGAACTCCTGCGCCGCCGCGGCCTGCTTCATCTCGCGCTCGAGGCCCCGCTCGATCTCGCGGTAGCGCCCGGAGAGGAAGGCCACGACGCCGTCGATCGACTCGCGGTACTCGTCCTTGGTGACGTAGCCGACGCAGGGCGCCCCGCAGCGCTTGATGTAGTAGTCCAGGCACGGCGAGCCGCTGCGCCGCCCCGGCTCGGGGCCCTGGCAGGAGCGGAACAGGAACACCTTGCCGAGCAGCTCGAGGGTGGACCTGACGCGCTTGGCGTTCGAGTAGGGCCCGAAGTAGACGCGGTTGCGCCGGTGGCGCTCGCGCGTGAAGTAGACGCGGGGGAAGTCCTCGTCCATCGAGATCGCGATGAACGGGTAGCTCTTGTCGTCGCGCAGCTTGATGTTGAAGCGCGGGCGGTACTGCTTGATGAAGCCCTGCTCGCTGAGCAGCGCCTCGGCCTCCGAGGCGACGAGCACGAACTCGACCGACTCGATCGCGTCGACCATCTCGTACGCGCCGCGCGTCACCGGGTTGGAGAAGTGGCCGGCGATCCGCTTGCGGATCGACTTCGCCTTGCCGACGTAGATGACCTTGCCCTTGGCGTCGCGGAACAGGTACACGCCCGGGCCGTCGGGCAGGCTCTTGCGCTGCTCGGCCAGGCGCGTGCGCCGTCCCTCGCTGGTGGGCTTCGTGGCCATCGGAGATCGAGGATAGGTGCCGTCCGGCCGGGCCCAGGGCAATGATGGGGCCATCTCCGCCTCCTCGGACTTCCCGGACGGACGGCCCGCCGGGCACCCGAGCGGGGCACTCGGCGCCTTCCTGCGCAAGGCCTACGGCGACGGGATCACCGGGCTCAGCGCGATGGTCGCCTACAACCTGCTGCTGTCGATCTTCCCGCTGGCGCTGATCGCCCTGTTCGTCGCCGGCCAGGTCGTCGGCTCGGGCAACCTCGAGGACTCGGTGTTGCGCGACCTCGAGCAGGTCTTCCCGAGCGCGGCGAGCAGCACGCTGCGCAACGCCCTGGAGCGCGTGCAGTCGACGTCCACGACGACGGGCGTGCTGGCGCTGATCGTCAGCGTCTACGTGTCCTCGTCGTTCTGGGGCGCGCTGGACACCGCCTTCTGCCGCATCTACCACTCCGAGTGCCGCTCCTGGATCCGCCAGAAGCTGTTCGCGCTGAGCATGCTGGCGGTGGTGCTGCTGTTCTTCGCGGCGTCGGTGACGGTGCCGGCGGCGCAGTCGCTGCTCGCCACGGGGGCGCAGGACCTGCCCCTCGGGCTCAGCGACGTGCGGGGCGTGGTGCGCGCGCTCACCGTGCTCGTCGGGCTGCTCGTCCTCTTCGCCACGCTGTGCCTGGTCTACTGGCGCGTTCCGCGCGGCGCGGTGCCGTGGCGGGCGATCTGGCCGGGCGCCGTCGGGGCGACGGTGGCCATGGGCATCGTCGACTACGGCTTCCCGCTCTACCTGTCCAACGTCTCGACGCTGGCCGAGGTCGGGCCGTCGGTCGTCTTCGCGCTGATCGTCCTGATCTGGTTCTACGCCCTGGCGCTGATCCTGCTGACCGGCGCGGTGCTCAACGCGCTGCGCTGGCACCCCGGCTGACCACCTGCGATGCTCGCCCGATGCCCGGATCCGAGCGCGTGGCCCATCGCACCTGCCCCCTCTGCGAGGCGACCTGCGGCCTGGAGATCAGCGTCCGCGGCGAGGAGGTGCTGCGCGTGCGCGGGGACGCGGAGGACGTCTTCTCGCACGGCTTCCTGTGCCCCAAGGGCGTCGGCCTGAAGGAGCTCCACGAGGACCCCGACCGCGTGCGCACCCCGCTGCTCCGCCGGCCCGACGGCACGTTCGCGGAGGCGACGTGGGACGAGGCGTTCGCCGAGATCGACCGCCGGCTGACGCCGCTGCTGGCCGAGCACGGCCGCGACGCGGTCGCCGCCTACGTGGGCAACCCCGCGGCGCACGCCTTCGGGACGATCCTCTACGCGCGGCTGCTGCTGAAGGCGCTCGGCTCGAAGAACCTGTTCTCGGCCTCGACGGTCGACCAGTACCCCAAGCAGATGGCGTCGGCGCTGATGTTCGGGACGTCGATGAGCGTGCCGGTCCCGGACCTCGACCGGACCGACTTCCTGCTCGTCCTGGGCGCGAACCCGCTGGCCTCCAACGGGTCGCTGATGACGGCGCCGGACGCCCGCGGGCGACTGCGGGCGATCCGCGCGCGGGGCGGGCGCATCGTGGTCGTCGACCCGCGGCGCACGCGCACCGCGCAGGCGGCCGACGAGCACCTGTTCATCCGGCCTGGGACCGACGCGCTGCTGCTGTTCGCGCTCGTCCACGTGATCCTCGACGAGGGCCTCGAGCGCCCGGTGGCCCATCTGTCGGGCCTCGAGGAGGTGCGCGCCCTGGCCGCCGGCTTCCCGCCCGAGGACGTCGCGGCCGCGACGGGGATCGCCGCGGCAGACATCCGGCGGCTGGCGCGCGAGCTCGCGGCCGCGCCCAGCGCCGCGGTGTACGGGCGGATCGGGACGACCACCCAGGCCTTCGGGACCACCGCGTCCTGGCTCGTCGACGTCCTCAACGCGATCACGGGCAACCTCGACCGTCCCGGCGGGGCGATGTTCACCGCGCCCGCCGCGGGCTCGGCGACCACGCGCGGCGAGCCCGGCCGGGGGCGCGGGGCGGTCTTCGGGCGCCACGCCTCGCGGGTGCGCGGCCTCGGCGAGATCTTCGGCGAGCTGCCCGTCGCGGCGCTGGCCGAGGAGATCGAGACCCCGGGGCCCGGCCAGGTGCGCGCGCTGATCACGATCGCGGGCAACCCGGCGGCCTCCACGCCGAACGCGGGCCGGCTCGCGGGGGCGCTCGAGCAGCTCGAGCTGATGGTCAGCCTCGACGTCTACGTCAACGAGACCAGCCGCCACGCCGACGTCATCCTCCCCGCCCCGTCGCCGCTCGAGCACGGCCACTACGACCTCGCGCTCTACGC
>JAICJK010000226.1 GCA_025928415.1 Solirubrobacteraceae bacterium
CGCCCATGGTCAGGACCCTGTTCTCAGCGGTGGTCCTGCGCGGCGCACGCCCATGGTCAGGACCCTGTTCTCAGCGGTGGTCCTGCGCGGCGCACGCCCTCGTCGACCGGCAGCTCGGCCAGGCGGTCGGCCAGGCGGGTCCCGTCCGGCGTGGTCAGCTCGAGGTCGAGCTCGAGCAGGGGGATCAGGACGAACCGGCGCGAGGTCGCCTGCGCGTGGGGCAGCTCGAGGCGCTCGGAGCGGTGCGTGCGGTCGCCGAGCAGCAGCAGGTCGACGTCGATCGGCCGCGGGCCGTGGCGCACGCCGCCCGCGAGGTCGCGGCCGAGCGCGGCCTCGACGGCCTTGCAGGCGTCGAGCAGCGCCTCGGGCTCCAGCTCGGTCTCGATGCGCACGCAGGCGTTCAGGAACTCGGGCTGGTCGAGGACCTCCCCCACCGGGTCGGTGTCGTACGTCGACGAGGCGGCGAGGACGCGCACGCCGTGGGCTCCCAGCGCGTCGATCGCGGCCTGCAGGTTGGCGCGGCGGTCGCCGACGTTCGAGCCGAGGCCGAGGTAGCCGGTCGCCATCAGCGCGACGCCCCGGGGACGAGCAGCGCGAGCTGCCGGCTCTGGGCGAGCAGGACGCCGCCGGGGCTCCACAGCTCGCCGTCCTCCTCGAAGAAGCCCTGCGCCGAGGTCCCCGAGCGGAAGACGCCGAGCACCGGCGCCGCCGGGTCGGCGCCGTCGAGCGGCAGGCGCGCGCGGAAGTGGATCGTCAGGTCGAGCGTCGGCGCCGGCGCCAGGCGCGTCAGCCGCGTGTACGGCGCGGGCAGCCAGGCGTCGCAGTACAGCGCCGCCGCGGCCGCGTCGGCCGGGCGCGGCTCGGCCAGGCGCAGCCAGCCGCCCGTGACCGCCTCCTCCGCGCCGCTGAACGGCGTCGCGCCGACCGCCGGGCGGACCTCCAGGCGGTGGGAGATCTCGGGCGCGCCGGCCGGCGGAGGGTGGACCTCGAGCTCGTCGGCGGCCGGCAGCGCCGGCGGGGGCGCGGCGTAGTCCAGGGCGCTCGGGAGGTCGCGCGAGAAGGCGGCCAGCGCGAGGACGCACAGGCGCCCGTGCTGCGTGAGGCGGGCGGTGAGGCTCGTCACGTTGCGCCCGGTGCGCTCGACGGCGACCGCGACGTCCAGCGCTCCGGCGGCGGGCGGGCGCAGGTAGTGCAGCGTCAGCGAGCGCGGGGCGCGCTCGGCGTCGGCGACCGCGGCGGTCAGCGCCTGCAGGACGATCGCGGCCAGGTACCCGCCGTTCGGCCCGTTGGGTGCGCTCCAGCCCGGGCTCGCCTCGCCCGCGTAGCGGCCCAGGCCCACCGGCCGGACGGCGATGGCCGCGTCGAACGCGGTCGCTGCGGGCGCGAGCTCAGCCTGGGTGGAACCAGGCTCAGTCACGCGACTGGCGCCAG
Organism: Solirubrobacteraceae bacterium; assembly: GCA_025928415.1. GTDB lineage: Bacteria > Actinomycetota > Thermoleophilia > Solirubrobacterales > Solirubrobacteraceae > Paraconexibacter. The sequence goes on from JAICJK010000226.1 coordinate 1,432, forward strand.
ACCTCGACGGAGACCTCCTGCACGGGCAGGGCGATCGGCGGCTCGGGCTTGGAGGCCTTGACCCAGACCTCCTCGGCGGCGAAGTCGGCCAGCAGCCGGTCGGCGATCGCGCTGCACAGCCGCTCGAGCGTCTTGTAGGAGCGCTGCTGGGCGACCAGGGCCACGACGTTGCAGACGACGCCGTAGTCGACGGTGTCCTCGACCATGTCGGTCACCGTCGCGTCGCACTCCCCCACCTCGAGGCGCAGGTCCAGCACGAGCCGCTGGCCGATCTCGCGCTCGGCGGCGGTCACCCCGTGGTGGGTGTAGAGCGACAGGCCGGCCACCTCGATCGTGACCTCGGTCTCCGCGCGAGCGTCCTCGTCGTCGAACTCCTCGTCGCCGTCGTCCTCCCCGGACAGGCCCAGGTCGTCGTCGAGATCGTCGTCGTCGGGCGCCATGGCCGCCCAAGCTACTAAGAATGCCTCCTAGGCCTGGCGCGCCGCCAGCGTGGCGGCCGCGACGGTGAGCGCCTCGTGGACGGGCGCCACGTCGTGGACGCGGAACACACGCGCGCCGCGCTCGAGCGCCAGCACGTTGGTGGCGATCGTCGCCGCGAGGCGCTGCCGGGGGTCGGGCTGCCCCGTCAGCCGCCCGAGGAAGCCCTTGCGCGACGTGCCGACGACGACGGGGAAGCCCAGCGCGACGATCTCGCCGAGGCGCTGGAGCAGCTCGAGGTTGTGCGCGACGGTCTTGCCGAAGCCGATCCCGGGATCGAGGTGCACGCGCGCCTCGGCCACGCCCTCGGCGACCGCGAACGCGGCGCGCTGCTCCAGGAACGCCTTGACCTCGTCGACCACGTCGTCGTAGCGCGGGTCGTCCTGCATCGTCCGGGGCTCGCCGAGCATGTGCATCAGGCAGCAGTCGCAGCCGTGCTGGGCGACCAGCCCCGCCATGCCCGGGTCGTGGCGGAAGGCCGTGACGTCGTTGACGTAGGTGGCGCCGGCGGCGATCGCCGCCTCGGCCACGCGGGCCTTCGTCGTGTCGATCGAGAGCTGCGCCCCGGCGCCGGCCAGGCCCTCCACCACCCCGAGGACCCGCCGCAGCTCCTCCTCCGCGCCGACGGGGCCGGCGCCCGGGCGCGTGGACTCGCCGCCGACGTCCAGGATGCCCGCGCCCTCGCCGGCGAGCGCGCGCCCGTGGGCGATCGCGGCGGCCGGGTCCAGCCACTCCCCGCCGTCGGAGAACGAGTCGGGGGTGACGTTGACGATGCCCATGATGCGGTGCGGCGGGCGTCCCATCGGTCGCGTGATCGTAGGGGCGCGGTAGCCTCCGCGCCGCTCACGCCACCAGGGGGAGACGCATGCGCCCGTGCGCGCCGCCGCTCCGGCCCGCCGCCGCGCTGCTCGCGACGCTGGCCGCCATCATCGCCGGACCCGCCGCCGCCGCAGCGGCCACGCCCCCTGAGGCCCGGATCCTCGGCGGCCAGGCGGCGGCCCCGGGAGCCTGGCCGCACCAGGCCTACGTCGAGGTCGACTACGGCGGCGGGAGCGGCGCCTCGTGCGGCGGCACGGTGATCGCCGCGCGCTGGGTGCTCACGGCCGCCCACTGCGTCACGCTGCCCGGCGGCGCGGTCGCGGCCCCGGGCGCCGTCACGGTCTACGTGGGCAAGAGCCAGCGCAGCGCCTTCACCGGCGCCGACCGCCGCGCCGTCGACCGCGTGGAGCGCGACGCCGCCTTCACGACCGCCACCTACGCCGGCGACGTGGCGGTCCTGCACCTGGCCAAGGCCACGGACGTCGCGCAGGCGCGCCTGCCGCGCCCGCAGGACGCCGCGGGCTGGGCGCCCGGCCTGCGCGGGACGGTGCTCGGCTGGGGGCGGACGAGCAACGACACCTCCGACCACGGCAGCGACGCGCTGCAGCAGCTCGACGTCCCGATCGTCGCCGACGCGGCGTGCGCGACCGCCTACGGCTCCGACTACGCCCCCGCGACCATGCTCTGCGCCGGCGGCGAGGCCGGGCGCGACACCTGCCAGGGCGACTCGGGCGGCCCGCTCCTCACCGGCGATCACCTGCTCGCCGGGCTGACCTCCTTCGGGCCGCCGACCTGCGGACTGGCCGGCGTGCCCGCGGTCTACACGCGGGTCGGCGCCGACCCCGTCAACGGCTGGATCCGCGACCGCGTCCCGCAGGCCGAGATCGACGTGTCGCCCGCCGCGCCGCAGCCGGGGCAGGTCGTGACGCTCACCTCGGCCGCGCGCAACCCGGGCGGCGCCTACACCAGCCTGACCTGGGACCTCGACGGCGACGGGGCCTACGACGACGCCAGCGGCCCGACGGCCGCGCTGGCGGTCCCCGAGGGCCACAGCACCGTGTCCCTCCAGGCCGCCGACGCGGCCGGGGACCGCGAGCGCCGCACGATCGGCATCGACGCCGTGCGCAGCCCGATCGCCTTCACGACGTCGGCGATCACCGTGACCGAGGGCCAGCCGGCCGTGCTGACCGTGGCCAAGACGGGCGCCGGCACGGGCACGGTCCAGCCCGTCACGGAGAGCGCGACGGCCACCGCGGGCCAGGACTTCGCCGCCGCGCTGCCCGCGCTGGGCTTCGCGCCGGGCGACGCGGCGCAGGTCCTCTCCGTGCCCACGGTCGACGACAGCGCCCACGAGCCGACGGAGGCGTTCACCGTCCGCCTCGGGACGACGTCCCCGGGGCTGACCGCGACCGCCCCGGCCGCCGTCGCGGTCACCGTGCTCGACAACGACCCCGCGCCCGCGCCGCACGTCCGCGTCCTGCGCGTCACGGTGACGCGCAGGACGGTGAGCGTGAGCGCCTCGACCAGCGCGGCGGGGCGCTTCTCGCTGCTCGTGCGCCCGAGCCGGCGCTCGCGGACCCTGGCCTCCGCGCGCCGGACGGTCGTGCGCGCGGGCACCTTCGCGCTGACGGCCAGGCTCACCCGCTCGGGGCGCAGCCTGCTGCGCCGGGGCCGCCACCCGGTCCGGATCACGGTGACGCTCGCGCCCTCGGGCGCCAAGGCGGTCAGCAAGGCCGTCCGCCTCACCGCGCCGGGCACCCGGCGGCTGGACGCCCACACCGCCACCCCGGCGTGCCGCGACCTCGAGGCGCCCTCGTCGCTGCGCCGTGCCCTGGCCGACGCGCACCGGCGTGCCGCCGGCTCGGCCCGCGACGGGTCGATCGCCCGGCGCAGCATCCGCTACGGCATCTGCGGGACGACGCGCTATGCGATCGCGCGCTTCGCCAAGGCGGCGGCCGACCAGCCGGAGAAGTTCCGCAGGCGCGCGAGCGGGCGCTGGCAGGACGTGGGCGACGGCTTCGAGGACGGCTGCTCGGCGGCGGCGCGCAAGCCGGTCCCGGCCGCGCTCGTCACGGCCTGGCGCACCTGCCGGCGCTGAGGCTCAGGCGAGCTCGGGCTTCTCGGGGAGGTCGAGGCCGCGGGCCTCGGCGCCGGCGAGGCCGGGGCGCGGCACCGGGCGCGGGGCGTCGCGGCCCACGCGCTCGGGGGACTCGGCCAGGCCGGACGGCGGCGCCGGCGGCGCGGGCTCCTCGGAGCCGAA
>JAICJK010000126.1 GCA_025928415.1 Solirubrobacteraceae bacterium
ACCGCGGCGAGCCGCTGCAGCGCGGCGGCCGGCGCCGCCGTCACGCGATCTCCGCGAAGGCGGCGGCCGCCGCTTCGAGCGTGCGCTCCACGTGCTCGCCGGTGTGCGCGGTCGACGGGAACCAGGCCTCGAACTGCGACGGCGGCGGGTAGACCCCGCGCGCCAGCAGGGCGCGGCACCAGGCACCGTAGGCCTCGGCGTCGCAGGCCTGCGCGCCCGCGTAGTCGGTCACCGGCTCGTCCGCGCCGGTGAAGAACACGGTGAGCAGGCCGGGCACCGCGACCACCTGGACCGGACGGCTCGCCGCCGCCGCGGCCAGGCCGGTGGCCAGCGCGTCGGTGGTGGCGGCGAGGCGCAGGTAGGCCTGCTCGTCGAGCATGCGCAGCGTCTGGAGGCCCGCCGCGACGGCCAGGGGGTTCCCGCTCAGCGTCCCGGCCTGGTAGACGTCGCCCTCCGGGGCGACGCGCTCCATCAGCGCCCGCGCGCCGCCGAACGCGGCGGCGGGCAGCCCGCCGCCGATGATCTTGCCCATGACGGTGAGGTCGGGGGTGACCCCGGCGCGCTCCTGCGCGCCGCCGCGGCCGACCCGGAAGCCGGTGATGACCTCGTCGAGGACCAGCAGGGCGCCATTGGCGTCGGCCTGGTTGCGCAGCAGCTCGAGGAAGCCCTCGAGCGGCGGGACCAGGCCCATGTTGGCCGGGATGGGCTCGGCGAGGATCGCCGCGAGCTCGTGCTCGGCGCAGGCCGCGACGACGGCCTCGCCGTCGTTCCAGGGCACGATGACCGTCGCGGCGGTCGCCGCCGCGGTCACGCCCGGCGAGGCCGGGAGGCCCGCCGTGGCCAGGCCGCTGCCGCCCTGCGCGAGCAGGCCGTCGACGTGGCCGTGGTAGGCCCCGGAGAACTTGAGCAGCTTCTCCCGCCCCGTCGCGGCGCGAGCCAGCCGGATCGCGCTCATCGACGCCTCGGTCCCGCTCGAGGTCATCCGCAGCATCTCGACCGACGGCAGGCGCCGGTGGACCTCGTCGGCGAGGTCGACCTCGGCCGCCGTCGGGGCGCCGAAGGTCGTCCCCCGGCGGGCCGCCCCCTGGACGGCGTCGAGGATCAGGGGGTGGGCGTGGCCGTGGATCAGCGGCCCCCACGAGCAGACGTAGTCGACGTAGTGGTTGCCGTCGACGTCGATGATCTCCGCGCCCTCGGCGCGGTCGATGAACAGCGGGTCGCGGCCGATCGCGCGCATCGCCCGGACGGGCGAGTTGACCCCGCCGGGAAGGCGCCGGAGGGCGCGCGCGTAGAGCTCTGACGACTTGCTGTCGGTCAGCGAGACGCCCACGCCTCAGAGCCCAGCGTGCTCGCGCTCCCAGTCACGGAAGTCGTCGGTGAAGTACAGCAGCCGGACCTTCTTGAACTCCGTCGACGAGTACAGCGTCGCCCGCTCGGTGATGCCGGTCTCCGCGGAGATCGCGTCGAGGATCGCGTCGCACTCCTCCTTGGAGCGCCCGTGGGCCATCGTGAACACCGAGTAGGGCCAGTCTTGATAGGTCGGCCGCTCGTAGCAGTGCGAGATGCCGCGGTAGGCCGCCATGCGCGGGCCCAGCTCGGCCATGCGCTCCTCGGGCACCTTCCAGACGCCCATGCCGTTCGCGCTGAAGCCCGCCCTGCGGTGGAAGAGGATCGCGGCGACGCGGCGCAGCAGGCCGCGGTCGCGCATGGACTGCAGGTGCTCCACCAGCGCGTCCTGGGTGATGCCCAGCCGGGCGGCGGCCGCCGCGTAGGGCTCGGGCACGACCGGCAGGTCCCCCTGGGTGGCGCGGACGACCTCGCGGTCGAACTCGTCGTAGGGCTGCTTGGCCAGGTCGATCGGCTCCTCGGCCACGACGGCCTGCGCGAGGTCCTGCGTGGACCCCGACATCTTGAGGTCCATCCGGATCTTGAAGAGCTTGAGCGTCGGGAGCTGGCGGATCGACTCGGCGCCGGTGAGCTCCTGGAGGAGGTCGAGCGTCCCCTGCAGCCCCAGCTTGGAGTCCTCCTCGACCGCGATCGTGAACCACATGTTGAAGTCGTGGTTGCGCAGGTAGTTGTGGCTGACCCCCGGGTGGGAGTTGACGATCTTGGCCGGCCGCCACGGGTGCTCCGGGTCCACCTTGGCGGCCACGAGCATCGAGCCGTAGCCGAACGCGCGGGTGTCGTAGATCGGCGTGACCTGGCGGATGATGCGCTCGTCGAGCAGGCGGCGGACCTCGGCGAGCACGTGCTCCTCGGCCAGGCCGAGCGACCGGGCGACGGCCGCGTAGGGGCGCGGCTCGATCGGGAACGAGCCCTGCATCTCGTCGAGCAGGCGCTTGTCGGCCTCCGACAGCGCGACGGCCGCGCCCTCCTTGCGCGAGCGGATCTTCGGGGTCACTGAAGCCATGCGGCTGCGTCCTTCGCGTGGTAGGTGATCACGATGTCGGCCCCGGCACGCCGGATGGCCGTGAGCGTCTCGAGCACGATCGCCCGCTCGTCGACGTGCCCCGCGGCCGCCGCGGCCTTGACCATCGCGTACTCGCCGCTGACGTTGTACGCGCAGACGGGCATCCGCGTCGCGTCCTTCACCCGGCGCAGCACGTCGAGGTAGGGCAGCGCGGGCTTGACCATGATCACGTCGGCGCCCTCCTCGACGTCGAGCAGGGCCTCCCGCACGGCCTCGTCCCCGTTGCCCGGGTCCATCTGGTAGGCGCGGCGGTCGCCGAACGCGGGCGTCGAGTCGGCGGCGTCGCGGAACGGGCCGTAGTAGGCGCTGGCGAACTTCGCGGAGTAGGCGACGACCGGGGTGTCGGTCAGGCCGTCGGCGTCGAGCGCGGTGCGGATGGCGCGGACGCGCCCGTCCATCATGTCGCTGGGCGCGACGAGGTCCGCGCCGGCCCGCGCCTGGGAGACCGCGGTCCGCGCGATCAGCTCGACGCTGGCGTCGTTGTCGACGGTCAGGCCGTGGGGCCCTTCGCGCAGCAGGCCGCAGTGCCCGTGGTCGGTGTATTCGCAGAGGCAGACGTCGGTCATCACGAGCAGGTCCGGATGGGCGGCCTTGATCGCCCGCGTGGCGAGCTGCACGACGCCCTCGTCGTCGTATGCGCCGGTCCCCTCGGCGTCCTTACCTGCGGGGATGCCGAAGAGCAGGACCGCCGGTATGCCGAGGTCCTTCGCCGCGCCGGCGTCATCGACGGCGTGGTCGATCGACACGCGGTCGACGCCCGGCATCGCGGCGATCGGCACGCGCCCCGGAGCGGCGTGGACGAACAGCGGCAGGACGAGGTCGCTCGCCGCCAGCGTCGTCTCGCGCACGAGGTCGCGCAGGACCGCCGTCTGGCGCAGGCGGCGCAACCGCGTCTCGGGGAAGGCCATGCCCGACAGCGTAGTCCTCGGCGGCGCGGCGGCCCCACCTCAGCCGGGCGGCCACTCCTCGCTCGTGAGCGCGTACAGGTCGTGGTCCTCCCAGACGCCGGCGATCCGCAGATAGCGCTCGGCCATGCCCTCGCGACGGAAGCCGGCCTTCTCGACCACCCGAGCCGAGCGGCGGTTGCGCGGCATGATCGCCGGCTGCACGCGGTGCAGCCCCGCGTGCTCGAAGCCGAACCGGCACGCCAGCCGCACCGCGGCGGTCGCGTGGCCCCGGCCGTTGGCGCGCTCGTCGATCCAGTAGCCCAGCGTGGCGTTCTGCCACGGCCCGCGGACGACGTTCGACAGCGCGATGCGCCCGATGAGCCGGTCCTCGCCGCCCTGCGGGCCCGTCGCGAGCACCGCGAACGCGTAGCCCGTGCCCGCCGACCACGCCTCCGCGTCGAGGGTGATCTCCCGCGACTGCGCGGCGCGCGTGAAGAACGCGTCCTCGCGGTCGGCCTCGAAGGGCGCCATGAAGGCGCGGTTGGCCAGCCGCAGCGCGAGCAGATCGTCGAGGTCGGCGCGGCCGAACGGCCGGATGGCCGTCCCGTCCTGCTCCAGGCGCACGCGCGGGACGGCGATCATGGCGCGGAGGACCGCCTCACCGGCGTGAGGCTAGCCTGCGCGGCCGCTCCTCGTCCGGCGCGACCGGGTCCTCCCCGAACGGCTCGAGCGGGCTCGTGGGCAGCGAGGTCGTCCCCCACGGCTCGAGGACCAGGTGGCGCCGCAGGTAGTCGCCGGTCTCGCGCGCGATCGCGGCGAGCGGCAGCGCGATGAGCGCGCCGACGACGCCGTAGATCTCCGCTCCGGCGAGCAGCGCGAAGATGACCAGCAGCGGGTTGATGCGCAGCGTGTGGCTGAAGATCTGCGGCGCGACGACATGCCCCTCGATCTGCTGCAGCGCGACGAACAGGAGCCCGACCCACAGCGCAGAGAGCGGATCGGTGAACAGCGCGACCAGCACCGGCGGCAGGGCGCCGAGGAACGGGCCGATGAACGGCACGAGCTCCATCACGGCGAAGAACAGCGCGAAGGCCAGCGCGTAGGTCCGGCCGTCGGGGAAGATCCCCAGCACGCCGAAGACGTAGAGCCCGACCCCCGCGCCGGCGCCCATCGCGATGCTGAACAGCAGCTGCCCGCGCACGTAGCCCGCGACGGCGCGCTGGACGCGGGTCGGGTAGTCGTCCTCGGGGGTGCCGTCCCCGGGCGGCATCACCCGCCGCACGACGGCCCCGATGCGCTCGCCGTAGAGCAGCATGTAGACGGTGAGGACGAAGACGAGGATCAGCGCGAAGCCGGCGGTCACGATCGTCGTGAGCAGGTCGGTCCCGAACGACACGACGTCGGAGGTCCCGCCGACCACCCGGTCGCGCAGGGTCTCCAGGGCGGTCTCGCCCTGCTTGGAGACCTGGACGTTGATGCCCTTGCGGTCGAAGTAGCGCTGCAGGTCGTCGAGGTTCGCGTTGGCCGAGTCCACGATCCCGGGGACGTCGTCGCGGAAGGCCGAGAACTGGTCGGAGGCCGGCGTGGCCAGCACCGCACCGGCCCCGCCGAGCACCGCGAAGAACGACAGGATCACCAGCGCGACGGCCACGGCGCGCGGCATCCGGCCGCGCTGCACGACCGTCACGAGCGGGTTGAGGATCAGCGCGATCACGCCCGCGACGACGAACAGCCCGAGGACCTGGCCGGCGGCGCGCGCCAGGACCCACAGCGCGAGCACGGACAGCGGCAGCATGACGAGCTGGACCCAGCGCGGGACGACGACGGGCGGGGTCACCGGCGGCTCGGGCGCCGGCGGCGGCTCGGTCGGGCCGAGCTCGTCGATGGGTGGCTGGTCGGGCACCTGGCTCCTCGTGAGGCAGAGTATGCGCCGTGAGCGACGCCTCGATCCTGTTCGTCGGCGATGTGGTGGGGGGCCTGGGACGGCGCACGCTGCTCGCGCTGCTGCCCGGGCTGCGCGAGCGGCTCGAGCCGACGTGGGTCGTCGTCAACGCGGAGAACGTCGCGGGCGGCCTCGGGATCACGCCGAAGCTGGCCGACGAGATCTTCGCGGCCGGTGTCGACGTCATCACGCTGGGCAACCACGCCTACCACCGGCGGGAGGTCTTCGCCTATCTCGACGCGACCGAGCGGATCCTCCGCCCGGCGAACTACCTCTCGGTCCAGCCCGGGCACGGGCACTGCGTCGTGGAGCGCGGTGGGCTGCGGCTCGGCGTGGTCAACCTGTCGGGCAACGTCTTCCTCCGGGCGGGCCGCCCGGCCTTCCTCGAGGCCGACGCGATCCTCGAGCGCCTCGACGGGCAGACCGACCACGTCCTCGTCGACTTCCACGCCGAGGCCACCAGCGAGAAGGTCGCGCTCGGCTGGCACCTCGACGGCCGCGCGACCGCCGTGGTCGGCACCCACACCCACGTCCCGACCGCCGACGCGCGCGTGCTGCCCGGCGGCACCGCCTACATCAGCGACGTCGGCATGACCGGCCCGCGCGGCGGGGTCATCGGCGTCCGCCGCGAGCAGGCGATCGAGTCCCTGCGCACGCAGATGAGCATCCGGTTCGAGACCAGCGACGAGGACCCGTGGCTCATGGCCGTGCACGTCCGCTGCGCACCCGAGCCGGGCCGGGCCGCAGCCATCGAGCAAGTCCTGCTGCCGTGGACGCCAGGACCGCCAGCAGGATGAGGTTGCGCGCGGCGACCTCGACCACGGCCGACCCGTCGCGGTTGATGAGGTCGAAGTAGCGCCCGGGGAACCACGCCTGGGTGAGCGCCACGGCAGCCGCCAGGCCCACCGCCGTCCCCCGGTGCCCCCTCCCCCACGCGATCGCCGCGAACGGCGCCAGCCAGATCATGTACTGGGGCGACAGGACCTTGCCCAGCGCGACGAACGCCAGCACGCCGGCCAGCGCGGGGACCAGCAGCCCGTCCGCGTCGGGCCGGCGCGTTGCGGCCGCCACGGCCAGGCACAGGACGGCCAGCATCGCCAGGACGCAGACGGCCTCGGCCGGCTTGGCGACCGGGTCGTCGACGCCGTTGGACTTGTAGCGGTCGGGCGTCAGGTTGGTCCCGGTGATGACGGGATCGCCGAGCGCGAAGACCACGGTGGCGGGAGTCGACTCGATCTGCACCGGCCGGTCGAGGTGGAAGGTGATCATGCCGCGCAGCCCGCCGGTGCCGTGCAGCGCGAACGGCGCCAGGCCGATCAGCACGACCGCCGCGCAGGCCGCGGCGCCGCGCACGGCGGCGCGGCGCTGCCCCCGGCCCACCAGCCAGGCCGCGGCGATCGGGACGAGCAGCAGCGGGAAGAGCTTGGTCAGCCCGCCCACGCCGAGCAGGACCATCCCCCACACCGGCCGGTCGCGCACCAGCAGGACCAGGGCGCCGACCACCATCGCGGCCGGGACCACGTCGAAGTGCGTCCTGATCTGGGCGCCGATGAGCAGCGGCGCGAGGACGAAGGCCCACGCCGCGCGGCGCCCGCCCAGCGCCCGCGCGCAGGCCTGGAGCACCAGCGCGCCGAGCAGCATCTCCACGCCCAGCCACGTCGCGTAGGCCCCGCCCACGAGATGCGGCAACCGGATCGGGACCAGCGACAGCGGCGGGTACTCGAAGCCGAAGTCCCGGTAGGGCACGAGCCCCTTGTCGAGCAGCCCGTTGAAGACG